>CASFZT010000218.1 GCA_949299215.1 uncultured Ruminococcus sp. | reverse complement strand
AACGATGGGTTTATCCTTTTGTATAAAAGGTTAGAACAAGGAAAATACCAATGGCCGCGTTCCGAACAGGAAGCAAAATTGCTTACGCCTCAGCAGTACCGTTGGCTTATGGAGGGACTGCAAGTAGAGCAGCCTAAAGCACATAAAAAGGTGACGGGATTAAGCATAATTTGAGTCCGATTTTCATTACAAAAAATTGCCGCAAATCCGCATAAATACTGGACTTTCAGGGGCATTTGTGGTATAATAAATATATGGAAAACGAAGCAAAAAACAGTGCAAATACTTCCGAATATTTGGTCGCTTTGCGCTCTGAAAATGAAAAACTTAAAGCTGAAAACAGAGACTTAAAACAGACCTTAGAACAGCTTATGGAACAAATCCGGTTAGCCAGACATAAGCGCTTCGGTGCATCATCCGAAAAGAATGCTGAAGCGGAGCAGCTGAGTATTTTTAATGAAGCGGAAATATATGAGGACGCAGAAAAAGCCGAAGAAAAGCTTACGGTCGTTGCCGGACATACCCGTCGTAAAAAGAAAGAATATACATTAGACAAGCTGCCCGAGGGCATTCCTGTTGAAATTGTGGAGCATCGTATTCCCGAGAGCAAGCTTGCCTGTCCTCAGTGCGGAGAAACTATGACCACAATAGGTAAGGAAGTTACCCGAAAGCTCAAGATAATTCCCGCACGGACAGTAATAGTAGAAGATCATTATTACAGCTATGCTTGCCGTAACTGTGAAAAAGAAAATATACAAACACCTGTATTAAAGGCCCCGAAAGAAAAAGGTGTAATTTCGGGCAGCTTTGCTACGCCCGAAGCTATTGCGCACCTTATGGTGCAGAAGTATGTTATGGGTTCGCCTTTATACAGACAGGAACAAGAGCTGAACCGGCAGGGAATTACACTGACAAGGCAAACCATGTCTAATTGGATGCTGACCGCAAGTAAGCTGTATTTAATACCTGTTTGGGAAAGACTGCATACCGAGCTTCTCGGTCGTGAAGTGCTCCATGCAGACGAAACAACATTGCAGGTGCTTCATGAAGAGGGAAAGAAGGCTCAGTCCAAGAGTTATCTGTGGCTATACCGAACAAGCGGAGATACCGACAAGCCGATTGTCCTATGTGAATACCAACCGAGCAGAAGCGGAGAAAATGCAAGAAGCTTTTTGTCCGGGTTTAAGGGGTATTTACATACAGACGGGTATGCCGGATACCACAATTTCTCAGACGATATTACTGTGGTGGGATGTTGGGCGCACGCAAGGCGGCGTTTTGACGAAGCGGTAAAATCCTTGCCTAAAGATAAGAAGAAAGGCAGCTCGGCAGCACAAGGCCTGGCATATTGCGATCGGCTGTTTGCTTTGGAAAAAGAATTTGCAAAGCTTACTCCCGAAGAACGTTATGAGCAACGGCTTAAGCAGGAAAAACCTGTTTTAGACGCTTTTTCGGCATGGGCAGAAAAACGAACGGTGGCACCGAAGTCTGCATTAGGAAAAGCCATGTCATATTTAAAAGACCAATGGCCGTATTTGACTAATTATCTAAAGGACGGTCGGTTGGAAATAAGCAATAACCGCGCAGAGCGAAGCATTAAAAGCTATGTTATTGACAGAAAAAACTTCTTGTTTGCGAATACTCCCAGCGGAGCTACAGGCAGTGCGGTTATGTTCAGCTTAATTATGACCGCCTTAGAAAACAAGCTTGATCCGTGGCGATACTTAACCTGGCTGATGAAAAATTCCGACACTGTTAAAGATGTAGAAGAACTTCTGCCCTGGCACGCACCCGACGCTTGCAAAATTTAATAATCCTCTTTACCTGCCGTACTGTCTGCGCAGGTATTTTTATATGCCTTTACGTTTGACGCTTACCAAAGCATTGGTAGATGACACCGAAGCCTTTACTCCGATTGTATCCGCAGGTATCAGGCAATACGAGAAGGAACAGAGTGAATATGAAGAAATCCAATATACAATAAAAGGGCGCATTATGGATTACAGCGACTGCACCATAGATGTGCGCACCGTACAAGGCGATATCCGACTGACACCCGGAGATATCAAAGACCTGCTTGACAATGAAGTCGAACACATCCGAATCGGGGATGAAACAATCCCTGCAAAAGACTTCTTGATGCAGGATGCCGACAGAATACAGCGTGACCTATTCAACCCCGGCGTGTATCGGCTTATCACCAATGAAGCATTCGAGATGCAGGAACATCCCATTGAATACAGTGAACCGACTGCAAATGACTCACAGCAAATGTAAAAGCAAACAGCGAACAGACCGTATAATCTGTTCGCTGCCTGCACTCTTTATCTGTTTCAAGAGGCGAATTTAATCCTCATACAGATCATTGCCGTCAAGACAAGGAATGCCCGGATGAACGCTTTCAAATCCATTGATAGAGATAAACCCTATCGTTCCGATTTTTAGTTCTGGGATAGCCTGCACCTGCATAATTTCGGTTTCTATCTGCTTATCGGTCATGGGTGATGCTAAATATTTTGCTTCGTAGATATCAAAAGCGGTTTTTGTTTTGATAACAACATCAAATTCACCATTCTTCTTTGCCTTTGCATCATCGTAATAAAATGTTCCGATGTTGAGAATGCCTTTTCGTTTTCCGCTTTGGACTTGCATGGAAAAATAAGAACGGCATATATCTTCAAATCGGTAAGATATGAAGGTGATAAGGGAATCTTTGATATACGCCTCATAAAAAGCTTCTGCTCCTAAAACCTGCAGGGCGCTTTTATTGCTGTAAACATAGGTGTAAAAGAAACGCAGGAGATTGTCGGTCAGTTCGTATCGAGCCATTTTATTGTTATTGGGCTTATTTATCGGGGCGACTTTGGACACAAGTTCCATGTTCAGCAATACCTTTAATTGTTTACTGAGCAGTCCGTTTCCGTCCATAGACAGTTTCGATTCAATCTCCGAATATTTCTTTTTG
>CASFZT010000217.1 GCA_949299215.1 uncultured Ruminococcus sp. | reverse complement strand
TGCAAAAGCAAAATATCGGCAAAATAAAGACAAAAAATCTCGTGAATTGCCTTTTTCTATTCTTGACTTCTTATAATATGCGCTTTGTGTCCACACCTAAAAACAAATTTTATGTATTATATATGTATGTTTTTTACAACAAAATTTGCAAACAAAATCTGATATTTGTAAAAAATGTATTTAAAAATACTCTTTATATGTGTATATATATCAAAATATATATGTATTATGCGTTTTTTATATTTGTCCTTTGGTAAATATGATGATATAATACAATTAAGGCAATACCTCACAGAGCTTGTGGGAAAGATGTGACGTCAGATTTTTTGGCAGATTGTGCAAAAATTTTGCAGGCATACTGTCGTATGTCAAAAAATTTTTGTGTGATATGACGGAAAATCTGCAAGCAGATTTCGTGCAAAGCCGTCAAGTGGGCTTTGTGCGGTATTGCCTTAAAGGGAAAAATGATTCCCGGAAAGAAAATTTACAGTAAAGATACATATATACGGAGGTATCAGTTATGGCAAGATTTACATTACCGAGAGATATTTATCACGGCAAGGGCGCACTTGAAAATCTCAAGAATTTAAAGGGTAAAAAGGCAATGATCGTAGTAGGCGGCGGCTCTATGAAGAGAAACGGCTTTTTACAGAGAGCAGAGGACTATCTGAAAGAAGCAGGTATGGAAATTGCTATTTATGAAGGCGTTGAGCCGGATCCTTCCGTAACTACCGTTATGAAGGGCGCAGCAGCTATGCAGGAATTTGGCCCGGATTGGATCATCGCTATCGGCGGCGGTTCACCTATTGATGCTGCAAAGGCTATGTGGATAAAGTATGAGTACCCCGAATGTACATTTGAAGATATGTGCAAGGTTTTCGGTATTCCCGAGCTTAGAAAGAAAGCACATTTCTGTGCAATTTCTTCCACATCCGGTACAGCAACGGAGGTAACTGCGTTCTCCATTATCACAGACTATGACAAGGGTATCAAATATCCTATCGCAGATTTTGAAATTACTCCCGATGTTGCCATCGTAGACCCCGATCTTGCGGAAACGATGCCTCAGAAGCTTGTTGCTCATACAGGTATGGACGCAATGACACACGCAGTTGAGGCTTATGTTTCAACGGCAAACAGCCCATACGCAGACGCTTTGTCTATCCATGCAATTGAAATGATACAGGCTGAGCTTGTTGCTTCATACAACGGTGATATGTCCGCAAGAGATAAAATGCACGATGCACAGTGCCTTGCAGGTATGTCATTCTCAAATGCACTTCTCGGTATTGTACATTCCATGGCACATAAGACAGGTGCTGCATTTGCAGATTACGGCGCACATATTATCCACGGTGCAGCAAACGCAATGTATCTTCCTAAGGTAATCAAGTTCAATTCAAAGGATTCCGAGGCTAAGAAACGTTACGGCGTTATTGCGGATTATATGCACCTCGGCGGAAATAACGATGATGAAAAGGTAGACCTTCTCATTAAGTATCTCCGCAAGATGAATGATGACCTTAAGATCCCTCACTGCATCAAGAACTACGGCGCAGACAGCTATCCGACAGAGAACGGCTTTGTTCCCGAGGAAGTATTTCTTGAAAGACTTCCCGAAATTGCAAAGAATGCTATCGGTGACGCTTGCACAGGTTCAAATCCCCGTCAGCCCTCACAGGAGGAAATGGAAAAGCTTCTTAAGTGCTGCTACTACGATACAGAAGTTGATTTCTGATATAGGTAAAAGGCTTTTTCGGATAGCCCTATATTGTGCGTATTAAACAGCTTATCCCTAAATATAACAAAAGCTGCCGTGTCACGTTTTATGTGGCATGGCAGTTTTTGTTCGGAAATAATTTTTTGCCAAATCAGTCAGCAAGCGTTATTTGGCGTCTGTTGCATTTTATTTCCAAAGGTAATATACTGAAATAAAAATAGATTTTTTTGATAAACAGCTTAGCGGCATAAATATCGGAACTGCGGCAGAGAAAATCTTTTCGGTGTCGGATACGGCTGGGTGATTTATCACGGCAGAACGAAAGTTTTATTGCAGTTTTACGATTAAATATATGAGCAGGGAACTCCCGAATATGAGATCAAGCATTTTGTACGAAAGAAGTTTATTATTGACAAAAATATATCTGTTAAGTAAAAAATATTAAAATACCTATTGATTTTCAATATTATATTTGATATAATATAATAAAGGGGGAATCAATATGAAATGTCCAAGATGCGGATGCTGTGATGTAACAGTTCAGGCTGTTTCTGAAACAGAAACCAAGACCAAGCACAGAGGCTGTTTAGGCTGGGCAATGTGGATATTGCTGGCTGTACTTACCTGCGGATTGATACTTATTATCCCTGCACTTACCAACAGCAAGACCAAAACCAAAACAAAGACTCACACGGAAGCCGTTTGTCAGCAATGCGGCAACAGATGGCGTGTGTAAATATTTCCGAAGGATTTGCTTATGAAAATCACGCTTATTCACGGTCAAAGCCATAGGGGGTCAACATATCATATTGCAAAAATGCTTGCCGATAAGTTGGAAGGCGAGATAACGGAGTTTTTTCTGCTTTACGAAAGCTTAAGGTTCGTGTTTTATCGGATCTGCCGGCGCATTTGAGTAATTTTGTGGATTGCTATAAGTGCAATTTTCAAAAAAATCTATATGTGAGCCTCGCTCGGCGATTTTTCCTTCGTCAAGAACGGTAATATCATCGCAGAAGCGTCAGGATGAAAGCTTATGTAAAATATAAATTGCCGTTCTCGTTCCGACTATTGAGTTGAAATTGGTGTAAACCTCGTGCTCGGATATGGGGTCAAGTGCGGCGGCCGGCTCGTCAAGCACGATAAACGGCGCACCCGGGTATGAATTTTAAACTGTGCAAATGCATTTTTTCTTAAAGTTTTGACGATAATATAATTGCAGCCAAACAAGGCAACGCTGAGGAGCGACCCGACGC
>CASFZT010000216.1 GCA_949299215.1 uncultured Ruminococcus sp. | reverse complement strand
ATATTCTTTTTCAGGGTTTTCATACTTTATATCATCCCAAAAAGCTTGTAAATCAGTATGGAGTTGAGACGGCAGAAAGATTTCTTGCCGATTCACTTGAACCGCATAAGCTTTATATAAGAACAAATCCGGGAAAAATAACATCGGAAGAGCTTGTAAAACGTTTGTCCGATGAGGGAGTAAGGGCAAAAATAAGTGAGTTTGATAAAAATTGTATAGAAACGGATTCACTTGGTGCGATTGAAGAAAATAAGCTTTTTGAAGAGGGCTGTTTTCATGTGCAGGATCTGTCATCACAGTTTTGCTGTAAGGCACTTGACCCAAAAAAAGGCGAACGGATACTTGATATATGTGCGGCACCGGGCGGAAAAAGCTTTACGATTGCCGAGATGACCGAAGATGATTGTGAGTTGTATTCCTGCGACTTGCATAAAAAAAGAGTGGAGCTTATCAGAAAAGGCGCTGAGCGTCTGGGGTTGGAAAGTATAAAACCTTTACAGAATGATGCTAAGATTTTTAGTGAGGCTTTCCCTTTGTTTGATAAAATTTTGTGTGATGTTCCGTGCTCGGGAACGGGAGTTATAAGAAGCAAGCCGGAAATAAAGTATTCCGATTTTAAGGCTGCCGAAAATCTGCCAGCTGTGCAGTATAAGATACTTGAAACTGCTGCCGAATATTTGAAAATAGGCGGAGAACTCGTTTATTCCACGTGTACAGTGCTGAAAGATGAAAATGATTATGTTATTGACCGCTTTTTAAGTGAGAATAAAAATTTTGAAGGCGTAGGTTTTTTAACTGAATTGGGAGAGCCTTTCGGGAGCTATAAAGCGACGATTTTTCCGGAATATTTTAATTGTGAGGGATTTTTTATAAGTAAGATCGTTCGCTGTGCATGATTATAACCGCAAACGGAGGTTTTGGGTTGAAAAAGGATATTCTTTCCTATGAATTTGAGAATTTGTGCGATTATTTTGAGAGTATTGGTGAGAAAAAATTTCGTGCTAAACAGGTGTATGAATGGTTACATAGTAAAAAAGTAAAAAATTTTGATGAAATGAGCAACATTTCATTGTCTTTACGCACAAAATTATCCGAAGAATTTTGTATAAATGGTATAAAAATAGTCAAAAAGCTTGAATCTTCTATGGATAATACGGTAAAATATCTTTATGAGTTGTCGGATGGCAATCATATTGAAACGGTTTTGATGGATTATAAACACGGAAACAGTTTGTGCATTTCTACGCAGGTCGGATGCAAGATGGGTTGTAAGTTCTGTGCATCGACTATTGCCGGGTTTAAGAGAAATCTTTTGCCGTCGGAAATGCTTCAGCAGATATATACGACGGAAGAAGACAGTGGCAGACACGTTGACAGCATCGTGCTTATGGGGATAGGAGAACCGCTTGATAATTATGATAATGTAATTGCGTTTCTTAAAATGCTTTCCGATAAGGACGGAAGAAATATGAGCCTGCGCCATGTTTCGTTGTCTACCTGCGGTCTTGTCGACAGGATATATGATTTGTCGGAGTATAAGTTTGGTCTAACTTTATCAATATCACTTCACGCTGTTAATGATAAAAAGCGCAGCGAAATAATGCCGGTGAATAATAAATATTCTATTTCGGAGCTGCTTAAAGCGTGCAGATATTATATAGAGAAAACGGGCAGACGAATTTCCTTTGAATATGCGGTTATTCATGGTGTGAATGATACTGCTGAGGACGCATGCGGTTTGATCGGGTTGCTCAAAGGAATTAATTGTCATGTAAATCTTATTCCGGTAAATGAAATAAAGGAAAGGGATTTTAAGGCTGACAGAAAGGCATTGGCTGAATTTTCCGCAATGCTTGAAAAAGGCGGACTTAATGTTACAACAAGAAGAACTCTCGGGACGGATATAAATGCCGCTTGCGGTCAGCTGAGAAGAGAGTATGAAATATAGAGCGTGAATTATTAAAAAGAAAGGGCGGGTGCTGCATGAATGTATTTTCTGAAACGAATATAGGCTTGTCAAGAGCTGAAAATCAGGACAGAGTTAAAGTTACAATACTTGGAAATAATGCGGCATTTGCTGTAATATGTGATGGCATGGGCGGTGAAAATGCGGGAAGCGTTGCCAGTGAGAAAGCCATTAACGTTATTTATGACAGAGTTACGAAGGTTTACAGAGATGACTATGATGAAAAATCGGTAAAAAATCTGCTTATTTCAGCAGTTACGACTGCAAATGCCGTTGTTTTTGATGATGCATTGGGTGATGATGAAAAGGCAGGTATGGGTACAACTTGTGTGCTTGCATTAAAAAAGGATAATATGCTTCATGTTGTAAGCGTGGGGGATTCAAGAGTATATCTTGTAAATGATACTGTCAGACAGATTACCAAGGATCATACCATGGTTATGAAAATGTATGAGAATGGTGAGATTACCAAGGAAGAATTGAAGGTACATCCGCAGCGCAATTATATTACGAAAGCGGTGGGAGTGTCCGAAATGGTGGTACCGGATTATTTTGAAGTAGCGGCAGACGATGGTTCTGCAGTGATATTGTGTTCGGACGGTTTGTCAAATTACTGTGAAGATGAAGACCTGTATCGGGCGGTCAAGGAATCAAAACCGGAAGAAATTGCAGGAAAACTTGTAAAATTTGCACTTGACGGCGGCGGAAATGATAATGTTACCGTTGCGGTTATCATATAAATAATAAAGTTTAATGTTAAAATAAATACAGGAGTGATTCAATGGATAAAAACATTGGCAGGAAGCTTGATGGGCGTTATGAGATCACCGAGCTTATCGGTGTAGGCGGCATGGCTGACGTTTATAAAGCAATTGATATTCTGGAAGACAGAACGGTTGCGGTAAAAATTCTGAAAAATGAATTTGCAGATAACGAAGATTTTGTACGCCGTTTCAGAAACGAGTCCAAAGCTATTGCGGTTTTATCTCACCCGAATATTGTTAAGATAT
>CASFZT010000215.1 GCA_949299215.1 uncultured Ruminococcus sp. | reverse complement strand
TATATAAATATACATTTTGTGAATATACTCACGAAATAAAAATAAGGCAATCCCGGTAATAAGCCGACATTGCCCTATGTAAATACATTATATTTCGCAGTATGCTTTTCTGCCGTCTTCAAATATATCTCCACCGCCTGCGTCAAGCGCAACAGTTACGGGGAACTTTTCTATATAAAGACGTTTTACCGATTCGCATCCGAGGTCTTCAAAAGCAATGACCTCGCAGCTTTTTATGCAGCTTGCCGCAAGAGCACCTGCACCGCCGATAGCACAGAAATATACAGCATTGTTGCGTACAACAGCGTCCTTTACCGCCCGATTGCGTTCACCCTTGCCGATCATTCCGCCAAGGCCGCAGTCCAAAAGACGAGGTGCGAATTTATCCATGCGTCCGGAAGTGGTAGGACCGCATGAACCGATAGCTTTGCCCGGTGCGGCAGGAGTAGGACCTGCGTAGTAAATTACAGCGTCCTTTAATTCAAAGGGAAGAGCCTTGCCATCGTCAAGAAGTGCGTCAAATCTTTTGTGTGCGGCATCACGGGCAGTGTAGATAAAGCCTGTAAGCAAAACCTTGTCACCTGTTTTGAGTCTGCCGCAGTATGAACGCAGCTCTGAAACGTTGATATCATAAACTTCAGCCATAATTATTACATATCGGAAAGATTCACGCTGCTGGGATCGACTTCGGCAGCAGCCTCTGCAGCCTTTGTAAGGTTTTCAAGCTCGCTCATATCAAAACCGCCGAAAGAAGGCTTTTTAGCTTCGGATTTTGCGGCAGGAGCGGGAGCAGGAGCAGGAGCCGGAGCGGGAGCAGGCTTTGCAGTGTTTGCTGCAGGTGCACCGATATCGGGAACGGCATTTTTCTTAAGAGCTTCCTGTGTCTTGTCAATGATAGCCTTGGTATCGTCAAGCTTTGAAAGGCTCTCGCTTGAGAACATTTCAAGAACTTCCTTGAGCTTGGATATGTTGGTTTCGATCTCCGTAATTTCTTCTGTAACGGCTTTCTTGATATTTTCTGCGGCAGTACGCATTTCAGCGGACTTGTCTTCAGCCTCGGAGAGTATCTTTGAAGCTTTTTCGTCGGCATTCTTAACGATAGTGGAAGCCTTGCCGTTAGCATCGTCTACGACCTGGTTAGCAAGTTTCTTTGCGTCCTCGTCCATCTTTCTTGCATTTTCTTTAGCCTGTGTAACAATAAGGTTAGCGCTCTTCTGAGCCTCGATAAATACATTTCCGAGGTCGACAGCGCTGCTTTCGCCGCTGCTTGTTGCAGCCTTATTCTTAGCTTCCTGGAGCTGTTCCTCAAGCTCGGCTATCTGAGCCTTTGCTTCTTCGATTTCTTTATCTTTTGCAGCAATATCATCTTCCATGCTCTTCATCTGATTGCGCAGGGAGTCATTGCTTGTCTGAAGCTCTGTGATCTTAGCCTTATCTGCGGCAAGAAGCTCTTCGTATTTTTCGTTATTTACACCTTCTCCGGCACCTTCCAGGAGAGCATTTTTCTGCTCAAGTTCGGCTTCGAGAGTATAAATTTTGGTATTCAATTCATCAACATAAGCAAGAACGTCTTTTTTATCAAATCCGCCAAAGCTGACAGTTTTCAGAAATCCGGTACCTTCCATAATGAAACCTCCAAAAGTGATATTCCGCCAAATGCGGTATGCGGCTGCAATCTTATGGCAGATATTGTAAAAATAATAGCAATATAGCCGCTTATCAACCGTAAACAAATTATATCATATTTTTTCATGATTTACAAGATTATTTTAAGGGGATTTCTGTACAAAAAAACGACTTAATTTTTAGTTGTTTATAATAAGAATATTAACTTAAAGGCTAAATGTAAAAAACGGAATACAAACTTAAACGTTTTATGTATAAATTGCATTAATGAAACTGTGTCAACCAAACGCATGTAATAAAATGGCAACACGCCTTGTTTCTTGACTTACAGAATAATTATTGCTATAATTAAGGCTATACCTCACAAGCTCTGTGCGGTATAGCCTTAAAATTATTCCGAAACGGAAAAAAACTAAAAGTGGCATATATAATTAGGATAGGAGTAAATGTCATGGAACATATTATGAAATTAAATCCATCTCCGTTTAAAAAGATACAAGAAGGAAAGAAAACAATAGAACTTCGTCTGTATGATGAAAAAAGAAGGCTCATTTCCGCCGGTGATACAATATGCTTTGTTAATACACAAGATGCCGGCTGTACGTTGTATGTAACGGTCGAGGATATATATCGCTTTGGTACATTTGAGGAGCTGTATGCTAATCTGCCTCTTTCAGAGTGCGGTTATACGGAAGAAAATGTGGCTGAGGCGTCACCCAGTGATATGGAAGCGTATTATCCGAAAGAAAAGCAGGCAAAGTACGGCGTGGTTGGAATAAAAATGTCTCTTGGAGGCAATATCGAATGAAAATAGTGCCCTATGATCCGAAATACAAAAATGATTTTATAGAAATGAACAAGGCATGGATATCCGCTATGTTTGCGATTGAAGCGGAGGACGAGCATGAGTTTGAAAATATTGAGCCTTATATAGAAAACGGCGGACAAATATTTTTCACGCTTGATGATGAAGAAAATGTTATGGCGTGCTGTATGATAGTTCCAAGGGAGGATGGTGACTGGGAGATAATGAAATTTGCCGCTAAGGGTATGTATACTGGAACAGGTGCGGGAAGTGCCTGCCTTACCGCCTGTATTGACTATGCCAAAAATAAGGGAATTGAAAAAATAATTATAGTATCTAACCGCAAATGCGTTCAGGCTATTCATCTGTACAGAAAATTCGGCTTTGTTGAGATACCCGTCGATAAGGAAAAATTTCCGTTTGACAGAGCCGATATAGCGTTTGAAAAATTTTTGGATATTAAATATGGGAACCTCTAAAAATTCCCAAAGATATTGAAAAAAGACACGAAATATGATATAATGGTGACAGATAAAGATAAAGGTGGCGAGAACGATGAAACA
>CASFZT010000214.1 GCA_949299215.1 uncultured Ruminococcus sp. | reverse complement strand
CTGTGCGGTATTGCTTTTACGCCGGCTTACCTACAATATTTTAAAATCTGATAAATCTTTGGAAGGCAGTTTTCCTGATAAACAGTTCATGTGTATGCTCGATTCCAATTATCTCGATAAAATTATTTCTCATTGACTTTGTTCATAATTTCTTTACTCGTTGAAATGCCGTGGCGTGATGATTTTGTACCTCATAAAATAAAAATTCCTCCTATGGTATTTCTATTATATCATAGGAGGAGCTTTTTTCTATTGTCCGTTTTTACCGGACTTGTGCATATTTCCGTTTGGATATGATGTTATTCTTTTACAGAACCGTTTACAAGACCACTGTAAATGTATTTCTGCAAGAAAATGAAAATGATAAGTGTAGGGATTATACATATTACAACGCCCGCAAAAATAATTTCCCATTTGGCACCGAACGGTCCTATAAAATTGTACAGCGCCGTGGATACAACAGGCTTTGATTTGCCCATGTAGAGCTGCGGAGTGTAGAAATCATTGTAAATACCGATTATCTTTATAATGAGTACGGTAGCAATGGCAGGCTTAAGAAGAGGAAATATTATCCTAAAATAAACCGTAAAATAGTTTGCTCCGTCTATGACAGCGCTCTCGTCAAGAGAATATGAGATGTTGTTTAAGAACTGTATGAAAATATAAATTGAAATAATGTCTGTGCCTACATAGAGAATAATAGGCGCAGCCATAGAGCCTACAAGTCCGAATGCATTTACGATACGGTAAACCGTTACCTGCATTGAAATGTTCGGGAGAAGTGTAGCAAGCAAAAATGCTGCTTTTGCCGCTTTTCCGAGTACGGTATCAAAACGCTGCACAACATATGCTGTCATAGAACCTGTAAGAATCGTTCCCACACATGAGAATATGAGGATTATCAGCGTGTTTTTGAAACCTTCGAGAACCTGTCCTTCTATAAATGCGGTCTTATAGTTGTTCCACTCGATCTTTGTCGGGAGTGCAAATACATTTGATGAGAGAAATTCCGTATTGCTTTTCAAAGAGCCAAGGAAAACTACTACCAAGGGGATTATAACAATAAGACAAGCAATTACAAGTATAGTATATTTCAGTATTCCGAAAACAACTGTGGTGAGCTTGCTTTCACGGTCCTGATATGTTGAAGCCGTATCCATGCTATTTCTCCTCCTTGAAAGCTAATTTCTGTATTACCGTTACAATAATTATTATCAGCGTAAGGACGACCGCCATCGCCGAGGCAAGACCAACCTTCTGATATCTGAAAGCAGTTTCCGTTGTCTGGATAACAAATGTGCTTGACCCGAATTTGCCTCCGGTTATGATATACGGTATCTCATATACGCTTATAGCACCCTTTACCGCAAGTATCATCTGCAAAAGGATAATAGGTCTGATGCCCGGAGCGATAATGTAGCGGAAAACCTGCCAGCGGTTTGCACCGTCAAGCTCTGCTGCTTCATAAATATCCGGTGAGATGGATTGTATCGCACCTATGAACATTACAAGGTCAAATCCGATGTAACGCCATATTGATACGAATACAAGACATATATTTACAAGACCCTCTGTGGAAAGAAATTTGATCGGCTCTCCGCCAAAGAGGGTAATAATCGAGTTTAAAGTGCCGTCGGTGTTGGTAACACCATCTCCTCGCTGGAAGAATCTGCGGAATATGACCGCAACGGCAACCGTGTTTATCATGTAAGGAAAGAAAAGAACTCCCTTAAAAAAATTGGCAAATCTTATTTTTGAACAAAGAATGGTCGCCATAAAAAGCGCAAGCGCAAGCTGAATAAATGAGCCTGCAAGATAATATAAGCTGTTTTTGAATGTAGAGAAATATTCGGGTGTCGTAAAAATTGTCTTGTAGTTTTCAAGACCGATAAATTCCACGCTTGCACCGAACTGATCTCTTTCCTCAAAGCTGTATTTGAACATATTGAAAGCAGGGATGTAGGTGAATGTGATAAGCAGAACGGTAGGGATCAGAAGAAAAAGAATGACGGTTATAAGCTTAGACCTGTCCTGTTTGCCAAGCCGTCTTGCCGGTTTGTTGTTACTCATAGGAGTACCTCCGTACATTAATAAATTCCCGGCTTTGCCGAAGTGCGGCGAAGCACCTCGGCAAGACGAAAATTCAGAGATTTTTAAGGAGAATATGTCGACGGGACGTACCCGTGGAAATGCGTTCGGATAAATCAGCCGAGTATTTTATCTCTGGATGCTGCCCATTTTGCGTTTACATCATCGCAGATAGCCTTGTAAGCTTCTTCGCCTTCGCCCTTGAATGCAGCTTCTGCCATTCTGTTTTTAAAGTTTGTGGAAGCGTCACCCCAAGGGTCGACTTCGGAATCCTTGGCGATCTCATCGAACTTGCCGACGAGGTCTTCTGTTGCGGGAGTTTCAACAAAAAGCTCTACGCCGAGATCGGCAAAGGAAGACAGCGTTTCGGGCATTTCTGCAGATTTAAGTGCAGAGATCATGCCTTCGTTCTGAGCGTAACCTGAATCTGTGCAGAACCAGAATGTGTAAGCAATTGCAGCGTCCTTGTTTGCGGAGTTTTTGTTTACGCTCATTGTATAGTCATTTGAGGATACGGAATAGATCTTGCCGTCAATGCTGTTCGGGAAAGGCATATAGCCGATGTTTGAGGGATCCTCGCCTGCGTTTACTGCAGCCTCCTGGAACTGTGAGATAGCCCATGAGCCCATTACCATTGTACCGATCTTGCCCTGAGCCATAGCAGGCTTACAGCCTTCCCAGTCTGTTGTGGAGGGGTCTTCTTCGTGGAGTGCGGGATCGGAATAGATTCTAAAAAGTGTGCCGTATACAGCGTCATAGGGAGAACCATCGCTAAAAAGATCCTTCTTTTCGGAGAGAAGCTCGTTGTTGTAGTTAGGATTTCCCGATGCACCTACAACAAGACTCTGCCATTGGGAGATAGTCCATCCTGCCGCATAATTTGTATAATAAGGGATAGCGTCTGTATTGTCGGCAATCTGCTTGAGACAGCTAAGAAACTC
>CASFZT010000213.1 GCA_949299215.1 uncultured Ruminococcus sp. | reverse complement strand
CCATGATGGCTGTGGTTTTCATATGCGTGGTGGATACCGGAACACCGAAAAGGCTGGATATAAGAAGTCCGAACGCTGCTGCCAGGTCTGCCGAAAAGCCTTGATATTTTTCCAGCTTTACCATATCCATGCCGACAGATTTGATTATCTTTTCGCCGCCTACGCTTGTACCAAGTCCCATTACAACGCTGCATAAAAGCATAAGCCAAACGGGTATAACACCCTCCGCAACGGATTCACCGTTGGAAAATGCAAGTCCTAAAAAAAGCACACCGATGAATTTTTGTCCGTCCTGTGCACCGTGCATAAAGCTCATTGCAGCAGCACCGAATATCTGTGCACCCTTGAAGAACTTGTTTGTCTTGCGCCTGTCAAATGAAGCACATATAATAGTAATGAGTTTGCAGATGACCCAGCCCGAGCCAAAACCTAAAATAACGCTGGCTATAAGACCATATATGACCTTTATCCATTCTGCACCGTTTATACCGCCGAAGCCATTTTGAATGGCAATCGCAGCACCTGTTATACCGGCAATAAGGCTGTGGCTTTCGCTTGTAGGGATACCGAAATATGATGCGCCTACACTGTAAACGACTATTGAAAACAAAGCCGCACACAGAGCTATCATGGCGCTTTTTGTGTCACCGCCGAAATCGACCATGTTGCTTATCGTACTTGCAACGGAGCTGTTTATCTTTGTCATTATGAATACGCCCAGGAAATTAAAGACCGCACTCATTATGATAGCCGAACGAACATTCATACAGCGAGTTGTGATGAAGGTCGCAATTGCATTCGGAGCGTCTGTCCAGCCGTTGACAAAAATTACGCCCATTGTCAGAAGAACGGTTATCAGCAGTGCCGGGTCGGAGATAACGTCCTGCAAAAACGCCAAAAAAGATATTTCCATATATATGACCATGCTTCGCCGGAAGCATGAGTCCTCCTCTCTCGATGAAAATGTTGATCGCAGAATAAAATTAACATGAAATTTACCCAACATCACAAAGTATATATTATGTTTGACTAAAAGTCAATCTGTTTTTTATATATTTTTAAAATATACAATATAATAACACAACATAAATATAGCAGAAATTTAAAAGGGAAAATATAGGAGCGCATTTTTACAATTGCAACGACAGTCAATTTACACTGCCGTTTTTACCGTGAATAATTCGGCGGTAAGTAAGCAGTTGACATAAGAAAGAAGATATTGTATAATAAATAAGTAATGCCGTAATGATTTTATGCGGTGTTGCCTTTAATTTTTAATTATAGTATAATGGAGTGATATGTATGTATCCTGTAAAATTAAAGCCTGCGTTTAAGGATTATCTTTGGGGCGGCACAAGACTTCGTGACGATTACGGCAAGGACTGCGATTTTGATAAGGTTGCAGAAAGCTGGGAGCTTTCCTGCCATAAGGACGGAAATTCCGTTATCGCAAACGGCGAGGCTGCGGGAATGACTCTTACCGAATATATAAAAAAACAGGGTAATGAAATACTCGGAACGAACTGTGCAAGATTTGAGAATTTCCCGGTGCTTATTAAGCTTATAGATGCAAAGGACAACCTTTCCGTTCAGGTACATCCTGATAATGAGTATGCTATGCGTGTCGAGGGCGAGTACGGCAAAACGGAAATGTGGTATATAGTTGACTGCGACGAGGGCGCAACGCTTCTTTACGGTTTTAAGCATGATGTTACAAAGGAAGAATTTGCAGAGCGTATAAAGAATAACACTCTGCTTGAGATAACAAATGCCGTTCCCGTGAAAAAGGGTGATGTGTTCTTTATCAGTGCAGGAACTCTTCATGCGATAGGAAAGGGTATACTTATTGCCGAAATACAGCAGAATTCAAATACAACATACCGTGTGTATGACTACGGAAGAGTAGGTGCGGACGGTAAAACACGTCCTCTGCATATTGACAAGGCGCTTGATGTGACAAAGCTTTGTCCTGCACAGCCTTATCCTGCATCCGAGCCTGTTACGGAAAACGGCTGCACGAGCAGACTGCTCTCAAAGTGTGAGTATTTTACCGTGTATAAGCTTGATGTTGAAAGTGAAGCGGAAAGAAATGCAGACACCACTTCGTTTGAATGTGTGCTTCTTCTTGACGGAGAGGTTACAATTTCCTGCGGTGAGGAAAAAATCACGCTTAAAAAGGGCGAAACTGCATTTATCCCCGCAGGCTGTGGAAAATATAAAATATCGGGCAGATGTGAAGCTGTTCTTACAAGAATAGACTAACGGCGTACTGCGTTTTTATAACTTAGGCAAGATGTTCCCCGCCTCTAAGGCGGCGGGTTCCATATTCAGTTTCAGTTGGGATTCAATTCCCAACTGAAACTTCATAGCAGCTTTGCTGCGGCTTGCCACGTTGAATTACGGGGTAAGCCCATTATTCAATGCCCGTAAATGAAAGGATATTATGGATATTATGATATTGAATAAATTTATTGGTGATAAGCAGTTTTATAAACACGTTTTTATGATAGCCGTGCCTATTATGATACAGAACGGTATAACAAATTTTGTGGCGTTTCTGGATAATATAATGGTCGGTCAGATAGGTACGGAGCAGATGTCCGGTACGGCAATAGCCAATCAGCTTATATTCGTTTTTAATATATGTGTTTTCGGGATATTGGCAGGTCCGGGAATTTTCGGCGCACAGTTTTTTGGGCAGGGAAGTGCCAAGGGCGTAAGAGATACGTTCAGATTTAAGATTATTGCAGGAGCGGTTGCTCTTGTGACGGGTATTGTGATATTCTCCGCTTTCGGTACGGAACTTGTAACGCTCTATCTGACAGGTGACGGAACGCAGGGAAATAAGGCGCTTACTCTGAAATCGGGACAGGAATATCTGTCGGTGATGATAGTCGGATTGCTTCCTTTTACCGTTACACAGATATATGCCTCAACGCTTCGTGAAACGAACAAGACATTTCCGCCTATGTTTGCTGGAATGGCGGCGGTGCTGGTGAATCTTGTTCTTGACTGGGTGCTTATTTTCGGAAAGCTGGGATTTCCTGAAATGGGAGTTGAGGGTGCGGCCATCGCAACCG
>CASFZT010000212.1 GCA_949299215.1 uncultured Ruminococcus sp. | reverse complement strand
TTTTCACTTAAACCGTGATTTCTGTTTGCCATAATAGTTTACCTCCACTTTTATTTGTGGTTATTATTGGCATTTACACGGTTCGTTATTCAGCCTCGTCCCCCACCTCTAAGGCGGCGGGTTCCATATTCAGTTTCAGTTGGGGTTCAATCCCCAACTGAAACTTCATCGCAGCTTCGCTGCGACTTGCCACGTTGAATGACGTGGCAATCCCCTTATTGAATAAAAAAGACCTGTCTGTTCACTTGATTTTGTACAGACAGGTCCTTTGTTATTGAGCAGACATTATTTAAAATACATATACAATTGACATTTTATCATACCGTTATATAGTTTACGCCGCTTATCGGCTTTTTTACCGAAAAATTTTTCAAAATCCTCATGTGGTGAGATTATAAAACAAGGACTTTCTTGGTTTGCAGTAAATTTTTCTCCCATTATAGTGTATAATTTTTCAGCTTCTTTAAGTTCAAGCATACGTTCACCGTAAGGTGGGTTGCAGAAGGTTATTACACCGGGTTCGTTTATATAATCTCTTATATCCGCTTGTTTTATCTTTACTCGCTTTTGTATTCCGGCTTTACGGCAGTTTTCAATAGTAAGCGCAACAGATTCTGGATCAATATCATAACCGTATGCATAAAAATCCGCATCCTTGTTTATGGCATCAAGTGCTTTGGCACGTTCATTTTTCCAGATGGATTCATCAATGACATCCCAGCTTTCAGCAGTAAAGTGACGTTTTAAGCCGGGAGCGATATTCAGAGCTTTATATGAAGCTTCAATGAGCAAAGTACCGCTTCCGCAGAATGGATCGCATACAATATTGTTACTTCTGATATGCGCTAAATCTATAATACCTGCGGCAAGTGTTTCTTTGATGGGTGCTGCATTTGAATTTCTGCGGTAACCGCGTTTGTGCAATCCTGCACCGGACGTGTCTATATATACAATTACATTATCATTTCTGATGCTGAATTGTATCTGAAAAAGACTGCCGCTTTCTTCAAAATTACTTATATGATATTTTTCTTTGAGGCGTTCTACTGCAGCCTTTTTTACTATAGACTGACATGACGGAACGCTGTGCAAAGCAGAATTAAGGGAATATCCCTTTACGGGGAATGCGTCGTTTTTACCGATATAGTTTTCCAGCGGCAATGATTTAACGCCTTGAAAAAGCTCCTCAAATGTAACCGCTTTAAATTCTCCGAGCTGTATCAGGACTCTTTCGGCGGTAGCAAGGCAGAGATTTGCCCTTGCAAGTATAGAAAAATCTCCGTTAAAAGTAATTCTGCCGTCCGAAACGGTGATATCCTCGCCGCCGATTTTGGTTATTTCATATTTAAGTACGCTTTCCAGTCCGAAATGACACGGACAAGCAAATTTTATCTTTTCCATTATATCCTCATTTCAATAATTTTAAAAATGCGCCCCGTTATTCACAGGGCGCAAATACAAATATCAGTTGAATATATCCTGCTGTGCAAGAGCAAGTACATTAATTGAAGCGGTCGCTGTGTCTTTTTTCTTTTCTTCTTCTCTGTCGCTTTTGTGGACACCTGAACACATTGCAGGAATATTTGTACTCTTATAGTATCCAACGGTAGATGTAGGACATGTTCCACTTGCAAGAAGTCCGGTCTTTGCACAGTAATAAAGCTCCTTGACATCATTACATTCCGGAAATTCCTTATTGGGAGCTGCATCTGCAATGTCTCCAAAAACATTTTTCCATACTATAGGTGAACTGTAATATGTTCCGGTAGGAATTTCCTTAGGAATATCATATCCGTACCAGATACCGCTTACATAATCCGGTGTACATCCTACAAAAGCAAGGTCATGCCATTCCTGAGATGTACCGGTTTTACCTACAAGGGGAGTGTTGGCAAGCTTTGCAGCACGACCCGTACCGTTAGGTCCTTCAATTACCGTCTGCATAAGCTTGTTCATTACATAAGCAGATTCCTTGCTTATAGATTGTATAGGAGTGTATTTATGCTGTAAAACTACCTTGCCGTTTGAGTCAAGCACCTGCGTGTAGGAGGTTGGTTTGTAATATTTACCTCCATTTCCAAAAACCTGATATGCCGCAACAAGCTCTTCAAGAGTCATTCCGTTTGTAAGAGCGCCAACTGACATGGGAGCAAGATCGGCGTCGCTTGCGGAAAGCGTTGTTATCTGGAATTTGTTTTGCAGGAAATCAAAAACAGCCTGTGGTGTTTCAATTTGAACAAGCTGCGCAGGGATAGTGTTCAGCGAACGCTGCAATGCCTGGAATATAAAGTATTCCTTACGGTCATAGCTCTTTGAATTGTAATTGTACGGCCATGTACGCATCTGACCGGTTTCTTCATCAAGAATTTCGGTTGCAGGCTCATTTATATAAACTGATGACCATGTTATAATGTCGTTTTCAATACCATATCCGTATGAGGTTATGGGTTTTATACATGAACCGGGTGAACGTGTTGTTCTTGTGGCACGATTTAAAATATTTGAACCAGCCTTTTCGCCTATGCCGCCGACAACTGCTTTGATATTGCCCTGATAATCCATACAAATGAATGATGCCTGCGGAGGATCGGTGAGAACATTTTCGGAAAATGTAGTATAATCCTTGAATTTTTCTTCAACTTTTTCCTGCATCTCTATATCAATGGTAGTATATATTTCATATCCGCCGTTGTAAAGCTTGTCACTTGCTTCATCATAATCAATACCGTAAAGATCCTGGAAATCAAGAATTACATCACGGATTGCCATATCAACAAACCAGCTTTGTACACCCGTACCGGTTTCATCATCATATTTTGCGTTAGGGTCGAGAAATTCAATTTTCTCATTAAGTGCTTCTTCATACTGCTTTTTGGAAATTACGGCGTTTTTGTACATAGCCGCAAGTACATTTTTCTGACGCTCAAGATTTTTTTCCTTACCATAGTAAACAGGACGTCCGGTGTCCTCGTCAATATAGTATGCAAAAGGATTGTATTCATTGGGCGATTTTGGAATAGCTGCAAGACAAGCACCCTCGGCAATAGAAAGCTCGGAAACATCTTTTCCGAAATATTTGAGCGATGCTG
>CASFZT010000211.1 GCA_949299215.1 uncultured Ruminococcus sp. | reverse complement strand
TAAATATAAATATACTTTTGGTATAAAATTTATTTTGCGGTATAATAAGATAATTTTTCCATATAAGTAAAAATGTGTATATTGTGTAAAAAACAGGCGACAATTTACAATCCACGCATAAGTAAGCGGCGGTGCAAAATTCGGTAATTCGGGCGAATATAAAATCCACCCCGACAAACTACATATATATAATGACGGGGCAAGCCCCTTATTGAAAAACGGCACCGGATATTCTCCGATGCCGTCGGTTTTAAATTTTAACCAATAGTCACTACAATTTCATTCTCTTCTTCAAGTATCGATTCGGGAATGAAGTTGCCGTCCAGCTTCTTGCCGTTAAGCACTACGGAAGTCACTCCGCTCTCCGCATGATGCGGATTGTTGAATGTCATGCTAAGCTGCTTGCCGCGGAATGTCTTTTCTACCGTGTAGCTCTCCCACTCGGAAGGAATTGCAGGATCAATTACAAGCCCCTCTGCATTCGGACGCATACCGAGGATACCCTCTACGCAGCCTACCATTACAGTAGAAGCGGTACCTGTGAGCCAATGTACGTGAGAACGTCCCTCAAACGGTGAACGTGTAGCTTCCGTAAACTGACCATGTGCATAAGGCTCGATAACACGGATCTCTGCCTTGTCATTAAGCGCTGCAGGTGACGTTTCCATAAAATATTCAAACGCTCTGTTACCATGTCCGAGAAGAGCCTCCGCAAGGATAGCCCAACCCTGTGACTGTGAGAAAATACCGCCGTTTTCCTTTGTATCGGGATTGAAGATGTGCATAAGCGCACCGTCAAAGTAATTCTTTACATAAGGCGGTTCAAGAAGCTTTACGCCGTAAGGAGTATTGAGTATTTCGTGTACGGATTCCATTGAAGCCTCTGCCTGTTCCTTTGTTGCAAAGCCGGAAATAACGCCCCAACTCTGAGGATTGAGCCACATATTTGCCTCGGGATCCTTCTTTGCGCCGACAACAATGCCGTCTTCTCTGATACCTCTGATCCATCTGTCCTCATCCCAGCACTTGGCAAGTGACTCGCCAAGCTCGCCCTGTACCTTTTCAAGGTATGCGACATATTCGCTGTCGCCCTTTTCAACAGCATAGCCTTTAAGAACAGTCATAGCGTAGTAAAGCTGGAATGCAACGAATGTGGATTCACCCTTCTTGCCCATTCTCAGACAGTCGTTCCAGTCGGCATGAAGTCCTGCAGGCATATGATGATCGCCGAGATGTGTCATGGAGAAGTTGATAGCACGCTTCAGGTGATCGTAAACAGTACCCTCTCCGCCGTTTGAATATACGATAACCTCGTCAAGAAAAGCCTTGTTTCCGCTTTCACCGATATACTTAACAATAGTCGGGAAGAGCCAGAGTGCGTCGTCCGCACGATAGGACGGATGTCCTGTTTCCTTAGCGTAAACGGAATTTTCGTCGTTTTCATCGGGGCAAGTTTCATGACCTGCGTTGTGATCAAACTTAACCAGCGGCAGACCTGCGCCGTTATCTACCTGTGCGGAAAGCATAAATCTGATCTTTTCAGCCGCAAGCTCGGGATCGAGATGAATGATACCCTGGATATCCTGTACCGTATCACGATAGCCGTAACCGTTTCTCAGGCCGCAGTAAATAAAGGAAGCTGCTCTTGACCAGATAAATGTGATGAAGCAGTTATAAGCATTCCATACATTTATCATATTATTAAATGCGTCGTTGGGAGTATTTACCTGGAAGTTTTCAAGCTTGCTGTGCCAGTATTTCTTAAGCTCCTTGATATCTGCGTCAGCCTTGCCGGGTACCTTGTACTCATCAAGTATCTGTGCGGCCTCTGCACTGCTTCTCTGACCCACTATATAAATAAGTTCGATAGAGCCGCCTGCGCCGAGAGTGATAGCACACTGGAGTGCACCGCACGCATTTGCGTTATAGTTGAGAACATTGTCGCATCTTCCGCTTTCAACGGCGATCGGGTTGCTGTATGTACGGTAGTTTCCTATAAAGTGATCGAGAGAACCGTTGTATCCACAAACATCTGCGCCCACCATACCGAAGAAACGCTCTCTGTGATTTGAGCCTGTTGCGTCCTTGCCGCTGTTTTCATTAATATGCTGGATTATTCTGTTTTCCTCAAATGTAGTTCTTGTGATGAACTGTGTATACTGAAGGTTTACCTGATCCTGCTCGTAATTGTTTTCATTGGTAAATTCGCAGAAGCCGTAAACGGAAAGCTTTTTCGGTGTATCGGTAGTATTTGTAATAATAGTTTTCCACACCTCATATGTCTTATTGAGGGGAACGTAATATGTTACCTCGGACTTGATACCGTTATATTTTGCGGAAATAACGGTATAAGCGGTACCATGGCGGCACTTGCTCTTATATGTATCGAGAGGCTTGCCCACAGGCTGCCATGAAGCAGACCAGTAATCTTGTGTATCGTTATCACGGATATAGATATATCTTCCGGGAAGCGCCATTGATGAATTGAAGCGATAGCGGAGAATACGTCCGTTTGCGCCGGATTTTACAAAGCTGTATCCTGCTGCGTTGTTTGATATGATAGCGCCGTACTCAGGTGAACCGAGATAGTTTACCCAGGGTGCCGGTGTTGCCGGGTTAGTAATTACATATTCTTTTTTCTCAAGGTCAAAATGTCCGAATTGCATTATGAACACACTCCTTTTTAGTTTATAAATTCAGCACTTAAAAAAGCACATAATTTCATATTTACATTGTAACATCAACATATAATTATTGCAAGGGGTTAATAAAAAAATTCACAATTTTAAACGATTAAGCCGCCTTTAATTTGTAAAAATATATTAAAATTGCGTAAATATTTCGCATTTTAGATTAACATATCATTTAATAAGGGGCTTGCCCCGTCATTATAACACAGTTCTCTTTCAAGCTGTTGGTTAATACAAATGCAAATTAAGGCAATACCGCACCGAGTAAATTCGGTGCCGTTTTTGAGTCAGATGTGATTTTTTGCCCGTGCTTTTTATTACAATCCATTTACAAATTATTGCCGATAAGGTTACAAATAATTTTACTTTTCGGCAAAACCACGCAGGTATGGGAAAAATCAGT
>CASFZT010000210.1 GCA_949299215.1 uncultured Ruminococcus sp. | reverse complement strand
CTTGACATGGTTTTTCCTCCTGATTTCTTCCTCTTCTTATTATATCATGCAAGTCAATATCGGTCTGTTTCTTTTGGTTACTTTTTATTCTAGCATTAACTATACTTAGTTGACTTCCTTACCTGCTGTCCGTTTTCATCCACAACAACATTGCTTCTGGTTGCTTTTTCTTTCTAAACTGCAGCAAAAATTTCTTCTGTAATTATTGCCTTAAATCAACATTTCACGAAAGTTTTTTATAAAACGATCGGCAGATTTGCGAAGTATATTTTCATTGGAAACGGAATATGGGTCGTATACACCAACGGTATACATTCCTGCATTTTTTGCACTGATGAGAGCTTTGGGAATATCATCAAAGGCAATACAATCGTTTGGCTGTACTGATATTTTTTGTGAGGCAAGAATAAAAACAGCAGGTGAGTCTTTTGATGCACCTGCTTCATAAGTTGTAGAGAATGCATCAAACAGATCGTAAATGCCGTTGTTTTTTAAAACTGGACGGTATAAATATTCCGGTGATGCGGTGGCAAGCGAGATTTTTATGCTTTCTTTTTTTAATAAGTTAAGATATTCGGAAACTCCGTCTTTGAGCTGAATGTTGTGGGCATACTCATATTCTGCCATTTCGTTAAGCCGTGAAGTAAGCTCGGCACAGGAAATGTTAAGTCCGACTTTGCATAAAGCTTGTGCGGCTTCTTCATAAGTCATGCTTGCAAGATCGTGAACAAATTCGTCCGTACATATAATATTGTGTTCTTCCAGAATTAACCTGTCGAGCTTTTCCCAAATCGGATTCGAGTCGATAATAGTACCGTCCAGGTCAAAAACAGCAGCGTTGAAGTCCATTATTATTAACATGCTTCGTCAGAAGTATGTGTTCTCCTTTCTCTAAGTTTGAAAACCGGTTTTCAAAGTTTGACCTTTGATATCATAATTTTTTCTGCCTTATTGAATTGACCTTTACATTTGGGTCTAAGGAAGAGGGGATAGAGTTGATGTCAAATATTTTAAGGGATTGTATAAAAGGAGTAAGCTTTCTGTATTTGAAATGGCGCACATCAAAGCTTGGAAAGCGCTTTGTAAGAATGTTTCCGACTTCGCTTAAAGGAGCCCAGCCGTCATCATCGGAGATATCTATGAGAATTTCCGAAACAGCCTTTTTAATAATGTCGGTGGAGAGAACGGCACTTTCACAGTCGTCGGAGGGAGAGTTGTCTTTGATATCGCCGATGATCTCAAGATATTTAAATCTGTTGCAGGCAGCGATAAAAGGATTCGGCGTCTTTTTTTCGCCCATGCCGATAACATACATACCCGATTCACGAAGCCTTGCAGCAAGACGTGTAAAGTCGCTGTCACTTGATACAAGACAGAATCCGTCAACGTTACCGGAATATAGAATATCCATTGCGTCAATTATCATGGCAGAGTCGGTTGAGCTTTTTCCGGTGGTATAGTTATATTGCTGCATTGGAGTTATGGAGTGGTTTAGAAGAACGCTTTTCCATGAGCTGAGAGAAGGTTTTGTCCAGTCACCGTAAATTCGTTTGTATGTTATGATACCGTCATTTGAAATTTCATCAAGAATGACCTTGATATATTTGTCCGAAACATTATCAGCGTCGATAAGTACGGCAAATCGTTTGTCCTGCATTTTGCAAATCCGCCTTTCAAATAATTATTATAGATTATTAAAGCCTTTTTTTCTTATTATGCTGCGATAATCCTTGTAAGCATAGTTAAGATCAACGTCACCGTTTATTCCGGAAATCTTTCCGGTTGAACTGTACTGCCACATTCCGTATTGATGGCTGTATGAAGCGTTAAGCTTGTCTGTGTCACCCCAGCTTGCGACCCAGATATTATATTTTGAAACAACGTCCATGTTTACATAGTCAGTTAAGAATGTTGCATAGCTGTATACCGTTGCATAATATCCGGCAGCCTCAATTTCTTCCATAAAAGCACATATTATGTTCGTGATCTTTTTTTTGCTCATTTTTTTGTACAGATCATCTTCAATGTCAAGAACAATAGGGTATTCCGGATTGTAATTTTTTATGGTTTTAAGCATGAATCGTGCTTCTTTTCGTGCCTCGGAAACATTTGTGGCATAGGTATAATGATAGAATCCGTAAGGAATGTTATACTTTTCACAGCCTGCAACATTGTTTTTTAACTGTATATCAACGTCGGAGTCACCGAATGAGGAACGAATCATAGCGAAGTCAACACCGGCATTTTTGACCTTTGCCCAGTTAATCTTACCCTGCCATTTTGAAACGTCAATACCACGATAAACACCACTGTACACCGTTACGGTGCAGGAGGCGGAAAGTCCCGATTCGGAGGTGAGTGTAATTACTGCGGAACCGTCTTTTAAGCCATTGATTTTTCCGGTGTGTGATACGGAAACAACAGAATCGTCCGAGGATTGATATGTAACATCTTCATACGAGCCGAGAGGATAGCACAGATATTGTATCTGAGCAGTATCTCCGCTGCGCAGCATTATATTTTCATCAACCGGAGCAATGCTTTGGACAGGTCCGGAATAATCCGTTTCGACCGGTCTGACTTTAATGTATATGTTCGTTTTAACACCGCTTGAAGCTTTTATGCGTATGCGGGCATCACCATATCCGACAGCAGTAATGAGTCCGTCCTCAGAAACAAGTGCTACGGATCTGTTGTACGATTTGTATATAAGATAGTCGTCTGATTTTCTTGGCTTGAGAGAGGTAGTTATTTGCAAGGTTTCTCCAAGCAAAAGTGTGTGTCTTTGACCACAGGTGAGCTTTATTTGCTTTGCAGGAAGGGTAACGGTTTTTTCATTGTTTGATGCCCCGGCAGAAGCATCAAGAGATGATGTTTCGGTGTCATTGTTATCATCCGTAAGCTCTGCATTATCTTCTGAGGATACTGTATCATCATCCTCAAGATACTCTTCATAAATATTATCATCTTCGGCTGAATTATTTGCAAAAGCGGATATCGGAAGAACGGATATTGCCATGATCGGAAGAACGGATATTGCCATGATAAGTGAAATAAAAACAGCTGTAATTTTTTTGCTATTATAGAACATTTAATATCTCCTTA
>CASFZT010000209.1 GCA_949299215.1 uncultured Ruminococcus sp. | reverse complement strand
ATAAGTTTGTGCTATGCCGAAAAATATGTCTGGAATGAATCGGTATGTGAGGTATTCAGATTTAATTAAAAAATCCCGTATTTAATATGGAGAGCTCCATTTTAAATACGGGATTAATTATACTTATGATTTAGTGGGGGATAATGCTAAGCAGTACACCTGCGGCAACTGCAGAACCGATAACACCTGCAACGTTCGGACCCATAGCGTGCATGAGGAGGAAGTTTGCCGGGTTTTCTTCGGAACCAACCTTCTGAGAAACACGAGCAGCCATAGGAACAGCAGAAACACCTGCAGAACCGATAAGCGGATTAACCTTACCCTTTGTAACAAGGCACATAAGCTTACCGAAAAGAACACCTGCTGCAGTACCGATAGAGAATGCAATAACGCCGAGGATAAGAACCATGATGAATTTCTTGTTGATGATCTTATCCGCAGTAGTTGTAGCACCAACGGAAACGCCGAGGAAGATTGTAATTATATTCATAAGCTCATTCTGAGCAGTTTTGCAAATACGATCTACAACGCCGCTTTCTTTAAAGAGGTTGCCGAGCATAAGCATACCAACCAGTGGAGCAGCCGAAGGAATGATAAGCGCAATAATAATTGTAACAGCGATAGGGAAGATGATTTTTTCTGTCTGTGAAACCTTACGAAGCTGTGTCATAACAACAGCACGTTCCTTTTTTGTTGTAAGAGCACGCATGATAGGCGGCTGAATGATAGGCACGAGAGCCATATAAGTATATGCAGCAAGAGCAATTGTACCCGTGTCAACATCGTAACCGCCGGATCCGAGAAGCTTACTTGAAACAAAAATAGCAGTAGGACCGTCAGCACCGCCTATGATTGCAATAGCACCTGCTTCCTGAGGTGTGAAGCCAAGGAAAGCCGCACCGAGGAAAGTAAGGAAAATACCTGCTTGTGCAGCAGCACCGAGAAGGAAACTCTTAGGATTTGCAATAAGAGGAGCAAAGTCTGTCATACAGCCGATTCCAAGGAAAATAAGCGGTGGGAATATCTGAAGCTTAACGCCGAGATAAAGCAAGTCAAGCAAACCACCCTCATGCAGTATTCTGCCAAAATCAAGCTCTTTGCCGTCACTTATATCGAAAAGCTCAGGATGATACATTTCAGTAAGCGGAAGGTTTGTAAGAAGCATACCGAAAGCAATGGGGAGAAGAAGAAGCGGTTCAAATTTCTTTGCAATAGCAAGATATAAAAATACAAAAGAAACCAGGATCATTATAACGGACTGCCATGTCATATTTGCAAGACCCGATTCTAACCATAAAGATTGTAGTGTGTCTATAAATTCGTTCATAGTATATTTATCCTTTCGTTAAATTAAAATACTCTGGTGTTTTCTATAACACCCTGAGTACCCCAGGCTGTTCTGCGTGATGAAGATTTATCCACTGATTTTTTCACGCTTTTAATGGCATAGCCTGTACCCATTACAGAAGCAACGGCGGCAGCAATAACAGCTACAATTTCATCACTTATGCCGTCCTCAACAATGGGAGCCGGTGTGTTGTTTACTGCTGTGTCAATTTTTTTTTTTGCAGCGTCACCGGGATTATTGCCTTTTGATTTGTCAATAGAACTGAAAATCTTACCCATTATCTGCACGATCCAAATAAGGAGTATAAGAACAATAAATACTACGATAAGACCTGTTACAACAACGATGGCAACATAGCTGCCCGACATTTGCATTTCCATACAAAAATCTCCTTTTTACAAAAAATATCAAATATATTATACCTCAATATAGAAAATAATGCAATAATTATTTTGATAATAAAATAACAAATTTTTTGGAAATTATATATTACTATACTATTAATACACCGGTTTAGTTAAATTATGTAATATAATTACTTTTTATACAATACAAAAATTAGAATTGATAATGTAAAAATAAAATTAATTAATCAAAAAAGTATTGTTGAAAGATGATATATTTGATATAATTATGTTTTGAAAGGAATGATATAAATGAATGAAATAACGGTTAGTGAAGAAATATCTTCCGTTGTGAACGGGAAAACTCCGTTTGGTGATTTTTTTGGTCATCTTCTGGATAAGATTGTTGAATTTCTGCCGACATTGCTTTTTGCGCTTGTAATTTATCTTGTAGGATGCTTTCTAAATAAAATTGTAATGAAGCTTATAACAAAGGGACTGGATAAAGGACATCTTGACGATACCGTACATGGATTTATAAAATCACTTGTAAGTATCGTGCTGTGGATATTCGTTATAATTATAGTTCTTACAATACTTGGTATACCAATGAATTCAATTGTTGCGGCAGTAAGTTCTGCGGGTATTGCAATAGGTCTTTCAATGAAGGACAGCTTGTCAAACGTTGCAGGAGGAATACTTGTACTTGTAGGCAAGCAGTTTAAAGCAGGAGATTATGTTTCAATTGACGGCACATCCGGCACGGTAAACGAAATAACGATCTTGTATACAAAAATGACATCTTCGGATAATAAGAGTATATATATTCCGAACGGCATTGTTTCAAATGCTGTCATTATTAATTATAATGCAGAAAAAATACGCCGTGTGGATTGGGTTTTTTCAATATCTTATCAGAATGATATAAAAGAAGCTAAAAACGCAATAAAAGAGGTTATTGCAAATAACAGTCTTATTTTGCAGGATAAGGAGCAGTTTATTTATGTAAAGGCACTGGCAGCAAGTTCAGTAGATATTGAAGTAAGGGTATGGACGGAAAATGCAAATTATACTGAAGTGTATTACAGTATGTTAGAAGATATAAAAGAAGCATTTGATATGCATGGTATTGTGATCCCGTATAATCAGCTTGATATTCACATGGTTGAAGATAAATAAATATGCTTATAAATAACAAACAGCACGGCGTGAATACCGTGCTGTAATTTTATGCCTTGTGCTCAATTATATCAGACATATCGTAAAGACCTGCAGGCTGTGATGTAAGAAATATTGCTGCATTGACAGCTCCAACAGCAAAAACTTCTTTTGACGCTGCAGAGTGGGAAAGAGTTATCACTTCATCACGACCCGCAAAAATAATGTCGTGTTCACCAACTATAGTGCCACCTCTTACAGC
>CASFZT010000208.1 GCA_949299215.1 uncultured Ruminococcus sp. | reverse complement strand
CACAAGGTTCGTTTTCATCCTTTTTACCAATAATTGTGTCAAACTCCCAATGACCGAATTCTTCTCTGTTTTCAACGCTTTCAGGGCGTTCCTCTATACTTCTTCCGAGGCTTTTGCGGTTTTCTCTTACTTTCTTTGCCTTTGTGTTTCTTCGTAACTTTTCGGGCAAATCTAAGTTTGTCAACGGTAGCAAGCCAAGGTCAACATAGTTGTACAAGGTTTTAGTGCAAACCATTTCATTGCGGGGAAACAATCCTTTTGCCAGCGCATTCCCAAAGCAAGCGTCCAATGACCAGCCTTTGCTTTTGAACTGCACTGCAACATATTGAAGGAAGCTGCTTGTTTCCAAAGCACGGTATTTCTTTGCGCTGTTTTGACGGTGTTCTTTATATACTTGCTCACCCATGGAAGCTTTGTATCGCTTGACCTTTCCGTTGTACAAAAGTACAGTGCCTCGCTCGATTTCACCCTTAACGGTGTTATACGACCGACCTAAATGTTTGGCGATTTTGTATGTTGACCAACCGTCTCTCAGATGAACTTCAATGTCGTGCCGTTCTTCGGCAGTCAGGTGTTGCATTGTTGTTGTCCAATCTCAATTCTACCACAGGTTCGTCACTATGGATACTTTTTTCTGTTTTCTTACTATTGCAGGTTCATTTTACAATGCGCCAAAAAATATTTTACAAAAATGCGCAGTAAATAATAATCAGGTGCAAGTAATGACGCCGCTGCCATGGTATACTTATATGCGAATAATAACTATCTGATAATCACTTCACGGGTACTCGCTTCAAGAACGCATCCGCCTTAAACAGTCAACACAAATTTCCCCGAAATAGTTTGATTTTTTCGTATCATGCGTTATAATATCCCTTGTCATTGCTGCAGGCTCTTTGCGCAATAAACTTTACATGTTTTTATCAGTTTTTGAAAAGGAACACACAAATGAATAAAATTACCGATCTTGCGTTAGAATACGGATTTAACTCAGCCGTGCTTACGGTTTCAGAGATTTCCTTTGACCCGCAGCTGAGAAGATACTGCGAAATGAACAGCTGCGGGTGCTTAGGGAAAAACCATATGTGTCCGCCGCTCGTCGGATCGCCTGAGCAAATCGCAGCAAGAATAAAAAATTTTGATGAATTTATTCTACTGCAAAAGGTATTTCCTCTGGAAGACAGTTTTGATTTTGAAGGCATGACTTCCGCACAAAGCGGATTTTGGACGGATTTCATAAAACTCACAGAGCAAGTCAGGATTTATTACGAAGATATAATGGCGCTTGGTGCCGGTGGCTGCCGTATATGTCCTCGCTGTGCAGCGGAAGAATCACTTCCCTGCCGGTTTCCGGACAGAGCAATACCGTCACTTGAAGCGTGCTGCATAAATGTTTCGGAGCTCGCTTCAGCTGCAGGATTGAAATACATAAACGGCAGCAATACCGTAACGTACTTCGGAGCAATATTGGTGAGAGGTAACGAACGTGAAGGAATCATCAGATGAAAAAATACGCTCACTTTGCTCTCATATGAGTCGGGTCTGCTGTGTCCACTGTACATTTTTGAGATGCGAACCACCGCCACAAACTACACGCCCCACGAGCGGCTACTGTGCGGGTTGTACTTGCGAAGCATGCGAGTACAATGGAACTATGCTATACGGATGCAGCGAGGCATATCGTTGGAACGGAAAATATGTATTCTACTGCCCACAAGGGCTGACTTTTGTCGCAGCTTCAGTCGTGGGCGAAAACGGATCACTGACCGGTGGGATGCTTCTTGGTCCAATAGTTATGGGCGACATAGAGGACACGCTTCTTGACATACCCGACCACTCATTGCACCACGCGCTGAGAAAACTTACAGTTTGGGACGCTGCAAAAGTAAACAGCGCGTCTGAAATACTGTATGCCGCTGCACTGTCTGTGAGTCTCTCTGCGCCTGAGGAAAGCGTATTCAAGCAGGACAAGCTGCTCTCGGAGATCTATCGGATCAAGGACGAGCTCAACGTTTCGGGAGTTGACTGCGAATTTCTTATAAGCAACGAAAAAAAGCTGTGTGCATTGATCGATGCCGGAGACAAGGAAGGCGCCCGAAAGCTTTTAAACGAGCTGTTAGGATACATTTACTTTACCGGCAGTGCGGATCTTTCCGCGTTGAAAGTAAGGCTTCTTGAGCTTATCGTGCGGTTATCTCGTGCTGCGATAGACGCAGGTGCAGAGGGCCGAGAGGTGTTGATATTCAATGAAAACAGTATAACACAGCTCGGTAAGCTCAACTCTGCCGACGAGCTGAGCTCCTGGGTCACCGGTATCATGAACAGATTTATAATGTATTGCTTCGACTATGCAAAAGCTCACCATTCTGATGTGCTCTACAAAGCGATGCAATATGTCAAAGCCAACTACCGCGAAAAAATAACGCTTGACGATGTGGCCTCCGCCATCTATCTCAGCCGCTCATATCTTTGCAAGGTGTTCAAGGATGAAATGGGCGAGACACTTTTTTCATACATCAACCGTATTAGGGTAGAAAAGGCAAAAACGCTGATACTGGATGACAGCATATCAATAGCGGACGTAGGCGGGATGTGCGGTTTCAACGACCAAAGCTACTTCACCAAGGTTTTCAAAAGCCAAACAGGTGTATCTCCGAAAAAATACCGTGAACGGCGTGGAAGAACCGCGTGAGCACATCACATCTGAACCCTGATACACACGATAATTATACACTTCAATACCGTTGGTGTCAACAAATACGTTCATTAAACGTTTTGTCTGATCAAAAACGGTTCTACGATCTACAGTACAAAAAAGGAATTTTAATTTTGAAACAGCACAGCAACAAAAATGAAGTAAAGTACAACCCTTTTGAAGATGCGACCGTTTACAAACAAACTTTTGATGACAAGTTTCTCTATCCGTTTAAAGAGCCAAAAAGCCTGAATGAGGCAGCTTTGATAATGAAAGGATCAGCCGGGCGGCTTACAAAGCTTATGAAAAAAGCCGCAGCCGGAGAAGACATAAATCTTGCCGTGCTTGGCGGCTCAATAACAGAGGGTTCCGGGCGTTCGGACGGGAACTATTACGGTGACCTGCTAAACAGATGGTTTCAAAGCAAATATCCGAACTGTAAAATCACATATACAAATGTAGGGCGCGGAACGACTACGTCTCTTTTCGGATGTGCCCGTGTTGAAAGGGACGTAGCGCCGTTGAATTGCGATATGATAGTCGTCGAATACTCAGTAAACGACCTGATACTCGAGCCGCATATCGCGCGCGAAGCTTTCGAAGCATTGCTGAGAAAATTGCTCATGCTCCCGTCGCTTCCGTACATATTTGTGCTTTTTTCCTGCATGGGAAGCCTCGGAAACACGCAAGAGCTTGACATTCCTATCTGCAAGTATTACGACATTCCGTGCGCCAGCCTCGCAGACGCACTTAAATGGCATTTAAAGCAGGAATTCGGAACCGACTATGAAAATAAAATGACAGAAAACGATATTTCCGATTACATCGTGTCCAATTTCATTTACGACGGCTGTCATCCCAACACATATGGGTACAGCCTGCTTGCAGATTTTATAACCTTTGCCATCGAGTATTCGGAGAAAGAACTGACGCTGAATGAAACAACGGATCCATTGCCCGAAGCGCCGCTGTATTCATTGCGCTTTATGGATTCAC
>CASFZT010000207.1 GCA_949299215.1 uncultured Ruminococcus sp. | reverse complement strand
GTCGGGTCGCTCCTCAGCGTTGCCTTGTTTGGCTGCAATTATATTATCGTCAAAACTTTAAGAAAAAATGCATTTACACAGTTTAAAATTCATACCCAAGATTGCGGATACTTTCACAAGAGAAACTCTCTTCAAATTCCTTTTTAGCTTTAGGGTCAATTACTTCTCCGGCTACGGCAATAAATTCAGAATGCTTGCCGTGAGGAGGAATTCTTTCACGCAGATAGTCCGATCCCTTTATCATTTCATATTCTTCTTTGCGGTAATCTATACGATAAAGAGCATAATAGGAATTTCCGAGAACACGTACCGTTTCGTTTGTTCTTTCGATCTGTGCGTTAAGCTTCCAGTCCCTGAAAAATATAAACAGCACTGCTGTCAGACAGAGCAGGAAAATTGAAATAAATACCGTGCTGAACACAGTAAGCTCTGCGAGAATACTGTCATATGATATAGTAAGGATACTGTACCATCCGTTTGACATTTTGTAGTAATAAACGCCTCGTCGGTTTCCGTCAATATCATATATATATGAATCATGAGATTCCAGCCTGCCGGATTCTATCTCATTCACCAATGTTGTGACATACTGTGCGATCTCATCATTTGATCTGCTTTCAAGAACGCTCTGCATATAAATGATCGTACTTTTGCTGTCACAGAGATAAAAAGAAGCGTCGGCATTCGGAAGGGTAAGCGGTTCTTCATGAAATTTAAAGGTTTCGGGGAAAATATCAAACGCAACAACAGCGTCTGCTTTCTGACATTTTTGTGCAATTGTTATTACAGGCTTGTTGTAAATAACATCGGTGTACACATTTGTAAAGACAACATTGTCGCTTGTCTGAGCAAGACGATACCATTCCGCAGAAGAATAATCATAGGTTATATCACCCGACCACGGATTTGCCGCAATGATCTCGCCGTTATACACCACATACGGATCGACCTTGTTATCGCCCAATGTTCTGATAACACGGGTAAAATAAAGATTAATAGCTTCTTTGGCCTCTTCATCGGTTACCGTTCCGTGCTGAGCATCAATAAGATTTACCGCATATGAAACCAGGGTCTCATACACAGTAAGATTATTTACTTCTTCCGAAGCATAGCTGCGCACGGCAGAAATACCGTTCTCCTGCATATTTTCAAGAAGCTGATCATAAAGCGTCACATAGCCTACAACGCCCATTATCAGCAAACACAGACAAAGAATAATATATGCCTGTGTTTTCTTAAGGGCATATTTAACTTTATTCTTTAAATCCATATCGGTTCTTCGTTATTGTGCAAGCCATTCGGATATTGCGGAAGTTACTGTTTTATATGTTTGAGTAATTTCCGGCATAAGTCCGGCAGCTTCGGTGTTTTTGCCTGCGCGTATAAGTTCTACCTGTTTTGCAAACAGATCGAACAGTTTGGTGATGGAAAGATTGCCGCACATTCCCTTTAATGTATGTGAAGCGGCAAGAGCAGCTTCATAATTTTCGTCACATATCGCAGCGGAAAGCTTTTCAAAGCTGTCATCATCAATAAATTTCTGCATAAATCGAGTAATAAGCGCTTCATTTCCCATAAGCCTGTTTATAAGGGATTGTACATCTATCCCTGCATTTTCCAGTAAGGTATAATCCATTAATACCGCTTCCTCTCGTTAAATAAATTTATTCGTTCATTTATTTATACATTATCCTGTTCGATACTGTAAAGCTTTCGTATTTCCGGTTCGATAGAGAAGAAACATTCAAGCATTTCGGGGTTGAATGTTCCACACTCTCCGTTTTTGATCATCTGAAGAGCCTTTTCGGGTGTGAATGAGGGTTTATATACTCTTTTGCTTATCAGGGCATCATAAACATCCGCCAGTGAAGTGACCTGTGCCCATACGGAGATATCATTTCCTTTAAGCCCATCGGGATAACCTCTGCCGTCCCATCTTTCATGATGATGACGGGCAATGTCATAAGCATAGCGATAGGAGCTGTTTTCACGGAGCTGCGGTATCTTTTCAAGAAGCTCCGCTCCTTTAATCGTATGGGTTTTCATGATCTCGTATTCTTCCGGAGTAAGACGTCCCGGTTTGTTAAGAATAGCGTCGGGAATTGCGATCTTTCCCACATCGTGCATAATGGACGCAATGGCGATATCATTTATTTCATCTTCGGAAAGTCCTTTTCCGAAATCGGTGTTTAAAAGCAGGAATTTTGTTATATCGTGAATTCTCTTAACATGTTCTCCGGATTCTCCGTCTCGGAATTCGATCGCAGTAGAAAGAGCTTCCACCATTCCGTGATTGAGTGCAATGATCTGATTTGCCTTTTCTATAAGCTCGGACTGTTGTTCTTCAACGGTTTTGCTCAGGAATTTTCTTGCCTTGAATAGCTCCACCACCGACTGGACACGTCTGAGCACCACATAAGGGATCACAGGCTTGCTGATAACATCCATAACTCCGAGCTTGTATGCTTCATAAACGATTTCCTCGTCTGCATGTGCTGTAATAAGGAATATGGGAACCCTGCCCATATAATTACAGGGCAAAAGCTCATGAAGGAACTGTTCGCCATTCATTTCCGGCATTATCATGTCCAGAAATACAGCGCAGTATTTTTCCGGATCGGCATGGATCTTTTCAAGACCGATCCTGCCGTTTTCTGCCTCCTCGATATCGTAGTATGTTTCAAAAATATTTTTCAGGATTCCGCGGTTAATGGGGTCATCATCAATGATCAACAGTGTGTTTGATATACTCGGACTTTTACGCTGCATACTGTACTTCCTTTCTCTGAATAAGGTAATACCCTGCAATGTCAGCTTGACAGCAGTGCATATCCTTTGTCCGGATAAACATTTTTGGTATTAATGTAAAAACGGTTATCTAAGGCAATACTGCACAAAGCTCGCTTGACGGTCTTGCACGAAATCTGACTTTGCACAAGCTCTGTGCGGTGTTGCTCTAAGTGTTAAGCCGTGAGAGCTTCGAACTTACACTGAATTAAAAAAATATGTAAATTCAAATAATACCGAATATCTTGTATAAACCATAATAATAATAATATCATATTAATTTTAATTTGTCAATTTATAACTTAGGCAAGATGTCCCCCGCCTTAGAGGTGGGGGACATCT
>CASFZT010000206.1 GCA_949299215.1 uncultured Ruminococcus sp. | reverse complement strand
CTGCATTTTATGCGCCGTTCCTACATATTGATATAAAAACGTGAAAGGACGGCGTTGCCAAAATGGAAATATACATTGTTCAACCAGGAGATACCGTATATTCAATTGCAGCTAAATTCAGTGTATCTCCCGAACGAATAATATCAGACAACGGACTTTTTTCTCCGGAAAGCATTTCCGTAGGTCAAGCTTTATTGATACTTATTCCCGAAATTACCCATATCGTCAAATCAAATGACACCATAAATTCAATTGTAAGCTTATACAACATAACGATCTATGAGCTCCTCCAGAATAATCCGTATCTTGCAAATTATGATCATCTTGAACCGGGACAAGAGCTTGTCATAAAATATGCATATGAAAAACAGCATCAGATAAGCTTTTGCGGATTTGTATACCACTTTATAAACAGAAGTATACTGCGTTCCGTGCTGCCATATGTTACATATTTAATAATATTTGGATACGGCTTTAATGATGACGGAAGCATTATTTCCGTAGATGATGCTGATATAATTGCACTTGCAAAGGAAAACAGCTCTGCGGTACTTCTGAGTCTGTCACTTATAAATAATCAAGGACAGTTTGTTTCCAATAAGATAACTCCTCTGCTTACAGATATAAATTTTCAGAATCGTGTCATTTCCGGCATGATAAATGAAATTATTTCAAAGGGTGCCGAAGGAATGGATATTGACATGGAATACATTCCGCCGGAATACCGTGAGGAATTTGCGGCATTTGCAGAAAATGCTGCGGCACAGCTTCACGAATACGGACTTATTCTTAATATAGACCTTGCACCTAAAACATCGGCAGACCAACCTGGTACACTTTATGAGGCGCACGATTATCGTTTATTGGGCAACGCTGCGGATATGGTATTCCTTATGACATATGAATGGGGGTACAAATACGGTCAGCCTATGGCAATTGCTCCTTTGCCGAATGTACAAAATGTTCTTGAATATGCACTGACGGAGATATCCGCAGACAAAATATATCTTGGAATACCGAATTATGCTTACGACTGGCCACTGCCTTTCATACAAGGAGAAACTGCCGCAGAGATCATCGGAAATCTTACCGCCGCCGAACGTGCATATCTTAACAACGTGCAAATTTCATTTGACGATTACTCTCAAAATCCTTTTTACAACTATACCGATAACAGCACCGAGCATATTGTATGGTTTGAAGATGTACGCAGCATGAAAGCATCATACGAACTGATAATTTCAAGCGGTATCATCGGCGGTGGATACTGGAATTTTATGAGAAGCTTTCCGCAGGGATATTTACTGCTAAGCACAATGTTCAATATTGAAAAATTTTAAGCCGATATTGCATTTTGGGAAAATATATGGTATCATAAAAATGTACTTTTCAATAAGGGGCTTGCCCCGTCATTCAACGCGGCAAGCCGCAGCGAAGCTGCGATGAAGTTTCAGTTTGGGATTGAACCCCAACTGAAACTGAATATGGAACCCGCCGCCTTAGAGACGGAGGACATCTTGCCTAAGTTATAATCAAAAGGACGCTAAGTTTGAAAAAAGTTTTCAAACTGCGAGTTTTGTGCTTTTCGGACTGGCATCCGAAATTTTGCTATGCAAAACCGCCAAAAACATTGAAAGAGGAGGACACATGCTTCTGATGAAGCATGGTCATAAATATGAAACATACCGAAATAAAAAAAATTTATGATTCACAGTTTGAAAACAGCACGGCCGTTGTTGTATGCGGATGGATAAAATCACTTCGTTTAAGCAAGGGACTTGCGTTTATATCAATTAGTGACGGAAGCTGCTTCAAGCCATTGCAAATAGTTGCCGAGGCAGATAAAATCACAAATTTTGACGAGATATCCAAACTTAACACAGGTGCTGCAATTTCAATTAACGGCAAGGTGATTCTTACTCCAAATGCAAAACAGCCTTTAGAAATAAATGCGGATTCAATTACAATTGAAGGAATATCCTCCCCGGACTACCCTCTTCAGAAAAAAGCACACGGACTTGAATATCTTCGTTCCATTTCACATCTTCGTATGCGAACCAACACTTTTCAAGCTGTATTCAAGATACGTTCCATTGCTGCACAGGCACTTCACCGATTCTTTGCGGAAAACGGTTTTGTATACGCTCACACTCCTATAATCACCGCCAACGATTGTGAAGGTGCAGGAGAAATGTTCCGTGTAACCTCTCTTGATATGAAAAACATTCCCATGAATGAAAACAACGAGCCGGATTTCTCACAGGACTTTTTTGAAAAGCCTGCATCTCTTACCGTTTCAGGACAGCTTGAAGGCGAATGTATGGCTATGGCTTTCGGCAAAATATACACCTTTGGTCCTACTTTCCGTGCCGAAAAGTCCTACACTCCACGTCATGCCGCAGAATTCTGGATGATCGAACCGGAAATTGCTTTTGCCGACCTTGAGGACGATATGGAGCTTGCTGAAAATATGCTTAAATATGTTCTTAAGGCTTTGCTTGCAGAATGTGCCGATGAACTTAAATTCTGCAATGATTTTTATGACAAAGGACTTCTTGAAAGACTTGATTTTGTCATAAATTCAGACTTCGCACGCTGCACATATACAAAAGCAATAGAACTTCTTTCCCAAAGCGGTGCTGATTTTGAATATCCCGTTTATTGGGGCTGTGATCTTCAAACAGAACACGAAAGATATCTTACGGAAAAGATTTTTGGCAAACCTTTATTCGTTACAGATTATCCAAAAGAAATCAAGGCATTCTATATGCGTATAAACGATGATGGAAAAACCGTTGCTGCGGTAGATATGCTTGTACCCGGAGTCGGCGAGCTTATTGGAGGCAGTCAGCGTGAGGAACGTCTTGATCTGCTCATGAAAAGAATGGAAGAGCTTCATCTTGACCCAAAGGAATACGACTGGTATCTTGATCTGCGCAGATACGGCGGTGCAAAACACGCAGGCTTCGGTCTGGGATTTGAACGTCTTATAATGTATGCTACCGGTATTTCAAACATCAGAGATGTTATTCCGTTCCCAAGAACAACAGGCTCAATTTATTAATAGTATGCATAATAAACAAGTATTCTTTTCAAAATAATATCAATATATGTTTAAATGTAAAATAAAATGCAGGAATTTATTAAAAGGCTTGCATTTTA
>CASFZT010000205.1 GCA_949299215.1 uncultured Ruminococcus sp. | reverse complement strand
GTCGGGTCGCTCCTCAGCGTTGCCTTGTTTGGCTGCAATTATATTATCGTCAAAACTTTAAGAAAAAATGCATTTACACAGTTTAAAATTCATACCCTCGCATAAAGTAACAAAGGCGAGTTTGTCTTGACGATAAATTAAAATTTAAAAAAGCAGTGCATACTGTGCCATGTGATAATCATCAACTAATTTTCAGGAAAAACATTTCTTCCATCGTTAGCAAATATTCTAAGAGCAAAATCACCGTTATCATTTCTAAACATTATTTCAGATATACCAATCTTTGAAGGAGCATCAGAATCAACTAAAACATAATAAAACTCTAGATTATAACTTTTTCCTTCATCAGTCAGTATGTTGTGAATATATATGTAGATAGACTTATATTCATAGTGATCTTCTCTGAATTTCGCACCGCTTTCACCGCTTCTCACTTCATCATGTGAAATTGATATACCTTCATAAAAATCGAACAGCATTTCTATCTGTTTTTCTGCATTCGGTTTTGATGCAGTTGCTTCCGATAGCAATGTTTTAAATCCCTCAATATCATTTTCGTCAAGACATCTCAATACCTCAAGCCCAGTCTCTTCAGCAAACGAATAGTCGTCCGCTCCTGGTTCGGCAGGGTTATAGCTATCCTTTGTTTTATCAAGCAAAGGATTTTGACTGCATGAACACAAAAACAGCATTGCACTTATAAATAATATTAACAGCTTTTTCATAGCATCGTTTCTCCTTTACTACATTATCTATGACATCTGTAAAATCATATTTATCAACCTCATTATACCACACCAAACTCATATTTTCAATCCCCAACCACACAAAAATCCCGTATCCGACTTAAAATCAGATACGGGATTTCTTTAGTATTCAAGATAAACATCAACCGTAAGGTCGCTCCATTGGTCTGCCCTCAGAAACGAGCCTTGTGCCTTTCGGAAAGCTTTTGCCTCCTCAAAGCTGATTGTCAGCGACTTGAATGGCGTTTGCCTATCATTACTTGAGTGCAGCCTGTGCAGCAACATCAATAGAGCTAATTTGTGAGGGTATAAACCAACAAAGTAGGATAACAGGCTGTTTGCGTGTTTTTCCTTTGCGTCCGCAAATACTTGTTCAATGGTTTCTTTTCTCTTTTCATAAAGAGCTTTGTAATTCAAGGAATAAATATCAAAGAAAAAACAACTGCCTTTGCCTCTTTGATTTGTTTCACTTTGTACGTTTGGTATCGCCGAAACGTTGAAAATGTACAAGCTCACGCTGACGCAAAAAACGTATTGCGTCTTTTACATCGGGATCATCTGCAAGACGCAGAATGTTATCGTAGGTTGTTCTTGCCTTTTGCTCTGCTGCAATCATATAAGAACAACTAAACATTAAAAGTTCCAATGGATTTCAATGGGAACGTCTTTGGTGCCGGAAATACGTCTGCCGATATTTATATGATCTATCAAGATATCAACAAGCTCATGGGTAAGATGTGCAGGGGTGGTATATTGCTCAATAAGCTTGTGCCGTTCGTCACTTGATTCAATTTTTTCTCTAAGCATGGATAGCTGCTCAGTGTATTCGGATATGAGTTTTTCGGTGCGGATGCGTTCGTCTGAAAAATTTGCTGCCATGTTGGTAAAGTCGATTTCGGAAAGTATTCCTTTTGTTTTATCAATGTATAGATTACGTATCGCTTTTGAGTATTCTGCCGATTTTTTTTTGTATAGAGCAATGCTGCTGCTCAGATGCTCCCTTTTGGTTTGCAGATCATTGTGCAGTACGAGCTTTTGATATAGTATATCTTTGTCAAGATATAGATCAGACAGACGACTAAGTTCGTTGAGCACAAGCTCCTCTAGCTTTTCCACGGAGATAAATGCACCAATACATAAATCCTTTGATAAATGCCGTCGTGAACATTTGAGATATTGTCTGCCATGACTTTGTACGGAGCGCATTGAAGAGGCGCAGAATGAACATCGTGCCTTGCCTGCAAATATTCCGACTGTGCCGCTTTTGAATGGCTTGGCTCTTTGAGAAATAAGCTTCTGCACTGTGTCCCATAATTCGTATTCAATGATAGGTTCGTGTGTTTCTTTTACAATATACCATTCACTTTGGGGACGAGGTTTGTTCTGCTTGGTTTTGTAGGATATGCTTCCGTATTTTCCTTGTACCATGTTTCCGATATATATTTCGTTTGTGAGCATATCGGAAATTGTTGAATAGCTCCACAGAGTGCTGTTTGCAGATGCCGGAGGTTTGTATCGTAAACCGCATAAACGCTTGTATTCGGTAGGGTTTGGTATTCCTTTTTCGTTAAGTATGCGTGCAATGGCGGTTTTGCCATAGCCTTGCGCAAATAAAGTGAAAATTTCACGTACAATTGAGGCGGCTTCTTCATCAATAATGAGATGTCCTTTGTGTTCCGGATCCTTTTTGTAGCCGTATAAGGCGAAAGAACCTATATGAAGACCGTTCTGCCGCCTGTTTGTCAGTACACTGCGAATGTTTTCCGACATATCTTCTAGGTACCATTCATTTATTAGACCGTTTATTTGACGGGATTTTTTGTTTCCTTTGTCTGAACTGTCAGTGTTGTCTACGACACTTATGAAGCGAATACCCCATATGGGGAATAGACCGTGTATGTATTTTTCGACAAGCTCCAGCTCACGTGTAAAACGTGACTGTGTTTTACAAAGTATTATATCAAATTTATGCTGTTCGGCATCATTTAAAAGACGCTTGAATGCGGGACGGCTACGGTCTGCTCCGGTGTAGTCATCATCACTGTAAATATCGTAAATTTCCCATCCGTGCTCTTCGGCATATTTTATAAGCATGGATTTTTGATTTTGTATGCTGTATGATTCGTCTGTTACCGACTTTTTGTTTTTATCTTCCTCCGATAAGCGGCAGTAAATGGCTGCTTTTGTATTCATATGGCTTGTAAAAAAAGCTGTTATGGCAGCTTGCGCTTTTCAAGTTTGTTTATCAATTCAGCCATAGCTTGGGTGAACTGTTCTTTGGAAATGGTGTTTTCGCCGCTTTTGAAAACACTTTTGCAAAGAAATGAGAGGTACTTATCTTTGTCCATAGCGACACTCCTTTCGTGAATTTATATGATTTGGCGGAGTGTTATATGCCGATAAATAATTTAATAAGGGCTTGCACCGTCATTCA
>CASFZT010000204.1 GCA_949299215.1 uncultured Ruminococcus sp. | reverse complement strand
CGCTTGCGGTTGGCAGATCTTTCGGTGGGCTTTCAGCCCCGCCAGTAACATGCCCTTATAGGGCTGAGCAAGCCACCGGCTTAGCCGGTGGTTATGACTTGGATTAAGTAATTCAACCGAGAACCGCCATAGGAATATTGTTAGAACGGCGCGAATAACGCTTCATTTGCGCCTGAAGATCGGCAAGTGAATAGAATCTCAAACAGTTGTAGAAGCGTTCCTGATCATTTCTATGGCTTCTCTCGATCTTGCCGTTATGCCACGGCGTTCTCGGACGGATAAACTTATGCACGATTTTTTAACGGTTACAGAATATGTCAAACGGATGAATACGGGTTGTTTTTGAAAAATGAGTAAATTTACCGCCGTTATCGGTTTGAATTATCTTTGGTGCATATCCAAAAAAGAAAATGGAGCGTTTTACAAAATCTATAGTATGGCTGCTGTTTTCCTCGTAAGCATAAATAAAACGCTTTCTTGACGCTTCCTCAATCATCGTGTACTGATAAAATTTCCTGCCGTCCTTGCCGACATAACAAGCGGCAGGAACAAATTTTACGTCCATCTGCCACTTGATTCCGATCGTAGCAGGTGTATCGTACGGCTTGTTATGTAACGACTTTTTCTTTGTCGATTTAACCTTTTTCCTAAATCCCAAACGAACAAAAACACGGTAAAGAGAACCCGGATGACGGGAGTACGACTTGTCTTCACGCAGTTTGCCGTAAAGCTCACCTAAAGATATATTCGGATTCCTGCGATGGTAATCCTTAATCCACTTGAGCTCTTGCTTTGTGTGAGCGTTAGGATGAGGAGAATGCGGAAGGAGAGATTTGTCATATTGCTTATTCTACCTCATCAGAGAGGCTTTTGATATCTTATACTTCCTGCAAACATATGAAATATCCTTTGTTTGTCGATAAAGTTCAACAGATTTTAATTTTGTTACAATTTCATGTGGACAATAGCGTTTATTTGTGGTATAATCTTTCATGAAGTGATTGGGTCCTTTCTGTTGATTTGGTTTGTGGTGATTCTATTTTAACAGAACTCAATCACTTTTTCCATACCTTTTTTCATTTTCGGTCTCACTTCTATTGTAACACTACACACGCTTTTTAAAAAATATTTATTTTTTCTGTGTTGTAAATAGATATGACCCAAAAAGAAGAAAAAAAGTAAAAAGATATGGTATATGTGCGTATGGAAGCCACGGAACGAAGCCGTAGGCGGAGTGGAGAGGCTTCCATACGCGGCCGGCGATCAAGCCTCCAGCTTCTCTTTGAGGAGCTGAATAGGGCTTTTTCCGCCGAGTGTACGCATAGATTTGTTGTTACTCCATTTTAGGTGTTCTTTGAGCTTTTCGTTGAGTTCCTCGACCGAACGAAACGTCTCCCAATCATAGAAATACCGCTGATCGTTACGATGACTGCGTTCAACCTTTCCGTTATGCCACGGCGTCCTTGGAGGAATCAAAATATGCTCTGTTCCCAACTTTTCAAGAAATTTATCCATAGGACTTTTCTCCGTGTCACTGATGAATTTGTATGTAAATTCAGTACCGTTATCCGTTTGAATTGTCTTAATGGAAAATGGAAATACCTTTATAAGCATTTTCAAGAACTTTACGGTATTCTCGGGCGTATGCTCTTCAAACCCATACACAAACCGTATACGGGTACACTCGTCTATGGCTGTCCATTGATACAAATGCTTGCCGTCACGACGCAACGCGCCTCTTAAACAGGCATACGGTACCTCTTTTACGTCTATTTGTACCTTCTCTCCGGGATACGTCATTTCCGGATACCGACTTCGATTTGTGCGTGGCGCTTTCTTGTCCTTCAATTCCGACCCAAGACCCATTCGCTTTGCCGCGTATACCATTCCGCTGTAGCTGCGGCTGTATCCCTCTTTGACAGCGGCGTCATACACGCCGTCCCAGCCGTAGCGCAGGTAATTCTCCTTGAAGCATTTCTTGATTAACTTTTCCTCTTCCTCGGTATGTCTTTTCGGGTGGCTGTCCGGCTTATGTGACTTTTCTTTTAATGATTGCCATGTGCCGTCGTAGCGTTTACACCACCTTTTTACGCTTGACAGACTGACTCCATATATCCTACCGGCAAAACTTTTGCCTTTTCTTAATGATAGTTTCACTACCGCTTGACGCTTGCGGGCTTCTTGTGCTATAATATTCATGGGAAGTTCCTCTCTGATATGTTAATGTGTGTTGTGGTGACTACATTATACCATATCTTTGAGTAACTTCCTACTCTTTTGGTTCACATCATTTTAACACATACAGTTTTTAAAAAAAATGGAATGGGCGTGTGTAATATTGTTTCCGGTGACAGAACGGAATTAAGCCGAGATTTGCATATATTTGACTTTACGTTATAAAATATTTTGGCGGGTACGTTTTATCGGTGTACCCGCCAATAATATTATTCCGGAATTATTGCCTCTCCGTTGTCGGTTATATATGCTTCATACAGTGAGGTCGCGGTTCTGACAATTGTAGGTTCGTCCGAATATATTCCGCCGTGCTCGATCAACACCGTCTGCCCTACTTTGAGAAATCCGCTTACAATGTATCTTTTTATCCGGGTATGGTTTGCGTATACGGTAAATTCTATGCCGTCGTCGGGATTTTTCATCATTACAGTGTCGTCAACCTTAATATAATCGTCTCCTATTTCTGTAACCGTGCCTATCAAAAATTCAGGCTCTTTTTCTTCGGTTAAGGCTTTATTATTTAAGCATATCGAGAATTGCCGCCTTGGGAACTGCTCCCACGGATTTATTAACGGCTTTTCCCTTTTCCATTACAAACAGAGTGGGTATGCTTGAAATACCGAAAGCGTTTGCCAGCTCAGGCTCTTCGTCAACATTGATTTTGCCCACCTTGATATCGGATTTTTCCTCGGCGATTTCATCAACCACAGGAGAAACCATCATGCAGGGTCCGCACCAGGAAGCCCAGAAATCAAGCAGCACCTTTTTATCGGATTTTAATATTTCATTTTCAAAATTTTCTTTGGTAACAGTAATAACTGACATATTTATCATCTCCTTGTGACTATAGTATATACGCTTTTTAAATGCTTTTCCGTGACCTGAGTCACTTAAAGTCAATTTTTTTAAATTTTTATTTTCTCATTTTCTTAATGTCCATAATATACCGCCGAAAAGCTTCTGTCAACATCA
>CASFZT010000203.1 GCA_949299215.1 uncultured Ruminococcus sp. | reverse complement strand
AATTGACAAGATAATAACAATAATTTATTCTGTTTTTTTCAAATTGTTCATATTTCTTTTTTCAAATTGTTCATATTTCAGAAAAGTTACTCTCCAACGGCATTTCTCAACGCTTTAAGCTCCTCAGAAGTAAGCTCACGATATTCTCCCGGCTTGAGCATACCCAATTTAAGAGGTCCTATTGCGGTTCTTCTCAATCTTGCTACTTCAAGCCCTACCGCCTCACACATTTTTCTGATCTGACGGTTTCTTCCCTCTCTTATAACTATCTGCAAAACTACTCTTCCTTGCTCTTCCGTAATAACGCTTACATTAGCGGGAAGCGTTTTTCTTCCATCAATAACAACACCGTCGGAAAGCTGCACAAGCTGTTCTTCGGAAACAGACGGACGAACCGTTACTCTATATGTTTTTGATATATGCTTACTTGGGTGCATAATATCATTGGCAAATTTTCCGTCATTGGTAAACAACAGAAGTCCCTCGGAATTTCTGTCAAGTCTTCCTACCGGATAAACTCTTTCATCTACCCCAGAAAGCAGCTCGGTAACACATTTTCTGTCCAGCTCATCCGACATTGTTGTTACATATCCTCTTGGCTTGTTAAGCATAAGATATATCTTCTCACGTTTCTTTTCAAGATATATCCTGCTGCCGTCAACCATGATAACGTCATTATACGTTGCTCCGTCTCCTATCGAAGCGACACGTCCGTTCACCTTGACAAGTCCTCGCTGAATATACTCCTCTGCTTTTCTTCTTGAGCAAAGTCCGCTTTGTGCTATCAGTTTTTGAAGTCTTATCTTTTCCACTTTGTACTCCTTTAAAATAAAGTTGTTTTCAGCCAATCTATAAATGTATCATATAAAGATTTTTCTATATTTCTTTCAACATACGGACAATTCTCTTCCGCTTTTATATCGGCTCTTGCAATGACCTCATTATCCGACAAATACTCTGCATATCCCAAAACATCTCCTTTTCTTACAGGCGCATACACAAAGTCATTAATATACACTCTCTCGCTTATTTCCGGAAACACTCCGTTAATTGATGTATAATGCGGTATTTCGGCAAGCACTCCCTTAATTGTATCGCAAGCTCCGCCTACGGTATTTATATCAAATTCTTTTCTTATACCGTCAATTTCACGGCTTTCTGTAACAGCAAAGCAGGCATTATACATATTTATATGGTCGTTCCAGTCATCCGGGTCATTCAGCGTAACACATATCAGCGTAACACCATCCTTTTCAGCAGCCGAAACAAGACATCTGCCGGCTTCATCCGTAAATCCTGTCTTAATACCGATACAATACTCATATTTATTCAAAAGCTTATTTGAATTTTGAAGATACTTATCTCCGCTCCAGTTTTCAGAAGAAAGGTGCATATTTTCCGTACTGCATATCTGACGGAAATCTTCATTTTTCATTGCCTCTCTTGCAAGCAACGCCATATCATATGCGGTAGAATAGTGGTTTGCATCATGAAGTCCCGATGGTGTAACAAAATTGGTATTATGCATACCTATCTCGTGCGCTCGTTCGTTCATCATCTCGGCAAAATCTTGATAATTTTCCGAAAGGCAAAGTGCCGATGCATTTGCCGCATCATTTCCCGATGGCAGCATCATACCATAGCAAAGCTCTCGTTTTGTCACGGCATCTCCGTCTTCCAAGTTCATAGACGACCCTTCCGTAAGCAGCGCCGTACTGTCTATAACAAACTCGTTATCCAAATCTCCGCTTTCAAGCATAAGCAAGGTCGTCATTATCTTTGTTGTACTTGCCATAGGAAGCTTTATATTGGCATTTCTCTCAATCAATACGGTCCTCCTGCCTCTTCTGGCAGCTGCGATGGCTGCGGGGATCCCTCCCGGTCCTCCTCCGATTACGGCTACTTCGTATTCCTTTGATATCCTTCTGTGCATATCTGCCTCCTTTAGCCCTGATCCTGGACATCTATGAGTATCTTCATGCTTGTTTCCCTGTTGGAATCTATGAACTTATATGCATCAAGGTATTCCCTGAACGGGAACTTCTTGCTCATCAGCGGGGCAAGAAGGATCTTCTTCTCATTCACTATCCTGATCGCGTCGACATAATCCTCGTGTCGGTACATCATGGTGGTATTCAGATCAAGCTCATGATCATTGAGCACGGCAAGATCTACGTTTGCCATTCCGGCATATACGGCGACGAGGATGATCGTACTGCCTTTCCTTGCGTACCTTATGGCCTGGCCCATCGTGGTATCATTGCCTGCGCAGTCATATATGATATCAGCCTTGTCAGGACCGAACGCCCTGACCATGGCATCTCCTAGGTTCTCCTTATCGCTTCTGGATACATAGTCGACACCACAGTCCTTTGCTAGATTAAGCCGATATTCGCTTATGTCAGTGATCAGCACGCCCGCTGCTCCAAATGCCTTTGCCGCCTGGGCGACGAGATTTCCTATAGGACCTGCACCGATTACCGCTATATTCAGGCCCTTTATATCTCCCAGACGCTTTACTGCATGGACCGCTACTGCCAGCGGCTCGATCATGGCTCCTTCCTCAAAGCTCATCTCCTGAGGAAGCTTCGTCACCTTTCCCTGATGCACGGCGAAATACGTGCTTGCCGTACCCGTTGTCTGGAATCCCATCACCTTCAGCTCTTCGCACAGGTTATACTTGCCATGCCTGCAAGGATGGCATTTCCCGCACACGACCTGCGGTTCTATCGTTACCTTATCTCCTATCCTGAACCCGGTTACATCAGAACCGACTTCAACGATATCTCCAGAGACCTCATGGCCTTGTGTGATTGGATACTTAGTGAACGCATGCTTTCCATGATAGACATGGATATCACTTCCGCAGATTCCTATCATCCTGATTCTAACAAGGACCTCATCATCTGCTATAGAGGGAATATCTATCTCGCGGAATGATATTTCGCCTGGGGCTGTCATGACCTGCTGTAGCATCTTTCCTTCCATGTTATGCTCCTTCTAAGGGGTATGTCCTTCTTCAGGGTAATCCCGGTTATCTGATTTGTAAACACTTTTTAAATTCAATTTTAAAAGTCAGGCTTCCTCCCTCCATGATATCAAGGCCACTGACGCTTATATTGTATGAGAATGGGGGATTGGCAGCAGAGAATGAAAACGCATAATTTCAGTCAATGAATAGATAAATAAATATATATTGTGTGTTCTTGT
>CASFZT010000202.1 GCA_949299215.1 uncultured Ruminococcus sp. | reverse complement strand
ACTTGGATATCGAAACCGTAGGCGACGTTTCTTAGCAACCAAGCAACACGTCGTGCATAAGTCCAAAAGAAACCATCACGCGGCCAACGCTCAAGGTGCCCAGCGTCACCGTCACAGCTATTGTCTGGCGTCTGGAAAGGCCTTTTTTAAACGTATTCAAAAATTTTTCCCAGATAAAAGGCTCTTGGTCAATAGTATACACCTGTTCGGCAATCGCGACATCGGTATTATATTTTTTCAGCTCGGTCATAAGCTCCTGTATGCTTCTGCACACTACAGCACCCTCCGCTTCAAAATCATTATCCCTTGTCAGCACGATATTTGTTCTGTTTTTAAGAGGCTTTGCTCCCGGAAACGTCATCAGCGTTTTTCTACCAACAACAATTACCTTATCGGTCGTCATACTGCGAAAAAATTTCATATCCTCGGGAATACGGTAAAGTAATTTATCCTTATATCCTATTCCCCAATTGCGGTTAACCGCTACAATAGCTTTCATTTTATATGTCAGCCTCCCATCTTAAATGGCAACCGGAAATTTTATCTCATCATCATGATACTTATAATTTTTAAGTGAAAAGCTATCCGCCGTAAATTTATAAAAATCATCAACAGACTTATCCATTACAAATTCAGGTGCGGCATACGGTGTCTTTTCAATAAGCTCCTTTATTATCGGAACGTGTCTGTCATAAATATGTGCATCTGCGATAACATGGACAAGCTCACCTGCCTCAAATCCGCTCACCTGAGCCATCATATGCACAAGCACGGCATACTGGCAGACATTCCAGTTATTTGCGGTAAGCATATCCTGTGAACGCTGATTCAACACGGCGTTAAGCTTATTTCCCGTAACATTGAATGTCATGCTGTATGCACAGGGATAAAGCCCCATTTCGGACAGGTCATGATGATTATATATATTGGTAATTATTCTTCTGCTTGTCGGGTTATTTTTCAACTCATAAAGCACTCTGTCCACCTGGTCAAACTCACCCTCAGGATAGCGGTGCTTTACTCCGAGCTGATATCCGTACGCCTTGCCTATCGAGCCGTTTTCATCCGCCCAGCTATCCCATATATGTGCGTCAAGCTCATTTATATTATTTGATTTCTTCTGCCATATCCAAAGCAATTCCTTAACTGCCGTTTTCATAAATGTACGTCTTAATGTTATTATCGGAAATTCCTTTGAAAGATCATATCTGTTCACTACACAAAACTTTTTTATTGTATGTGCAGGCGTTCCGTCCTCCCATTTCGGGCGCACGGACAAATCGGTATCCCAGCTACCGTTTTCCAATATATCCTTTACATTATCTATAAAAATCCTATCGGCAATGCTCATATGCGAAAAACTCCTTTCCAACCTTTATCAGCTTACGGCAGTTCAATAAAGGGCTTGCCCCGTCATTATACACTGCCGATTTAAAGCTAAAAAACGGCACAAATATACATATACATTATAACACAAGCTATAATTGGTTTCTACAAAATTATTGATATAATATAAATTTTCAGAGTTTTGCACAATTACCTATAAAAAACAAGTCAACAAATATTAATTTCTACCATATATTCAATAAGGGGCTTGCCACGTCATTCAACGTGGCAAGCCCCAGCGAAGCTGCGATGAAGTTTCAGTTGGGGATTAAATCCCAACTGAAACTGAATATGGAACCCGCCGCCTTAGAGGCGGGGCATCTTGCCTAAGTTATACATTGATAATACATAAAAGCAAAAAGCAGGAGCACTTTCATATGAAATCTCCTGCTTTTATATTTCCAATAATGCGACTAAGCCGATAAGCCGGGTTTTGTCGTGTGCGGAAATCTATCTGAGCAAATCGTTGCCGAAATGCTTTAGCCGTCGTTGCAATACGCCTGCCGAGCAGACAATAACGCATTGTTCCAATAAGACGTTGCATCGGATAGGGTTTACATGGCAATACGGTCTCCCGTATTCCGGTGAGCTCTTACCTCGCCTTTCCATCCTTACCGATCAAAGATCGGCGGTATATTTCTGTTGCACTTTCCCTAAGGTCGCCCTCGGCTGCCGTTAGCAGCTATCCTGCTCTGTGATGCCCGGACTTTCCTAACGCTTTTGCGTTCAACCGCATAGCTTACTCGCTTTTAAATCATATCACTTTTTTTGCTTGCCGTCAGCATCTATCTGCTGAACTTTAAGCATATTTGTATTGCCTGCAATTCCGAGAGGTATACCTGCCGTCAATACAACAACGTCATCCTTTTCAATAAGACCGTGATCCATTGCAGCTTCGATCGCACTGTTAAAAAGCTCGTCGGTATTATTCTTTTCATCCATCATAACGGGAACAACGCCCCAACTCATGCTCATCTGGCGAAGAACTATTTCATCCGGAGTACAGCCTATTATCATACAAGAGGGTCTGTATTTTGAAAGGTTTCTTGCCGTTGAACCAGATTTTGTAACGGTAACGATCGCCTTTGCTCCTATATCATGCGCTGTTGTAACGGCAGCATGAGAAATGGCATTTGTAAGATTTTTTTCTATGCATACCGGTCGTTTTGTCATACGTGAGATGTAATTAATATCCTTTTCGGTAGTTTCCGCAATAAGAGCCATTGTCTTTACAGCCTCAACAGGATGCTTGCCTGCCGCAGTCTCTCCCGAAAGCATAATTGCGGACGTACCATCGTAAATGGCATTTGCAACGTCCGTTATCTCGGCTCTTGTAGGACGAGGATTGGTTATCATCGACTCAAGCATTTGTGTTGCGGTAATAACCTGCTTTCCTGCAAGGTAGCCCTTGGCAATAAGCTCCTTCTGAATTGCAGGTATCTGCTCAAACGGTATCTCTACGCCCATATCGCCTCTTGCAACCATTATGCCGTCTGCGGCGTCAATAATCTCGTCAATATTATTAACACCGTCCATGTTCTCAATCTTGGCGATAATTCTCGGTGTTGTCCAGCCAAGGCTCTTTGTAAACTTTCTGAGATAATTTATATCAGCGGAGCTTCTTACAAAAGATGCGGCAATAAAGTCATATCCCATTTTTGCGCCGAATTCAAGATCGCTCATATCCCTGTCGGAAAGATACGGCATTGAAAGCTCAACTCCGGGTACATTTATTCCTTTATTATTTGAAAGCACTCCTCCGTTTATAATGCGGCAAACTATATCTGTTGCGGTTATTTTTTCGACCTTAAGCTCAATAACACCATCATTT
>CASFZT010000201.1 GCA_949299215.1 uncultured Ruminococcus sp. | reverse complement strand
GGTTTGGATTTGTTTAAAAAGGCATGACATGATAAAATAAGAAAGGCTTTTTCCCAATGTTGATTTGTGGGAAAAAGCTTTTTGTTTTATTTGGTTGGAACGTTGTCCGGTATGTTGTTTTGTTTTCTTTTTTTTCTTTCGATGATACAGGATAAAATAATTATTGCGATAACACCTGCCATGAATCCGGAGAAGTCTATCCATACATCTTTGAGCTGTGAAGAACGTCCTGGTGAAAAAGCCTGTATGGTTTCATCAAGATTAGCTGTAAAAAGACCGCAAAAAGCAATAAGCGGAAGATGGTTTAAAAGCCGTTCGTAGAAAATGAGAGTAAATACCGCTCCAAGAAAAGCAAATTCACATAAATGAGCAAGCTTTCTTACACGGTGCGTTGTTATTATGGGGCTGTCATTGAAGATAAACCGTAATATTTTTTCGATACGACCGCTTATGTCGCCGCTTATATCTCCCGGCATGAATGAGTTTATCCATATGAAAGCAACGCATAGTATCAGAAGTATGATAAGCAGGAGCTTGTGCCATTTTATTTTCTGCTTTGTTTTCATACGGTCAACCTCCGTTTGGATATTTTTACAGCTTTTATTATACGATTTAAAAGATGATTTGTCAATATATTTACTTGACAAATACCCGTAGGGGGTATATAATATACAATAGAGCGTGTTCACATTAAAGCCTAACACGCATCTTTTTGGCAAATTCCGCCAACTTATTCGTTGAAAATGTTTGAAATACGACAGTAAATGTTTGAAATACGACAGTATGTCTGCACATTTTCGCCTTGAATTTGACGAAATTATGCTCAAAAATCTGCATATTAGTTTTATGTGAACACGCTCTAGAAAGGTTAGGCAATACCGCACAGAGCTTGCGCCAAATATGTGAAGTAAGATTTCGTGCAAAGCCGTCAAGCGGGCTTTGTGCGGTATTGCCTTAATATTCGGATAAAAGGAGAAGTGTATGGACAAGAATAAGGAATGTTGCTGTAAGTATAAGTCCACACCAAGAAGCGAAGAGGAGTTAAAACAGCTCAATAATCGCCTTAATCGAATAATAGGACAGCTTAACGGAATAAAAAATATGCTTGATGACAACAGATATTGCGGAGATATTTTGACACAAATTGCCGCTGCGGAAAATGCACTCAGGTCCTTTGGATATATCGTGCTTAAAAGACATATGGAAACCTGCGTTACGGAGGAGATACTGAAAGGCAATACAGAAATTATTGACGAAACGGCAGAGCTTATAAAAAAGCTTAAATAAGGGAGAGGACTATGAAAAACGAAAAATTTACCGTTACAGGTATGAGCTGCGCTGCGTGTCAGGCGAATATTGAAAGAAATGTTGGAAAACTGGACGGCGTGTGCAGTGTGAATGTAAATCTGCTTGCAAATTCAATGACGGTTGAGTATGACGAGGGAAAAATGTCCGGTGACAAAATTATAGATACTGTCATTTCGATAGGATATGGTGCAGAGTCGGAAAATGATAAACCGAGCAAAAGCAAGGATAAAATACGTACCGAATGGGAAAAACGCCGCAGCGCCGATGAGGAGGAACGCCGCAGAATGAAGCGCAGGCTTGTTTCTTCGGTGATATTGCTTGTGATATTGATGTATGTTGCAATGGCACCTATGCTGGGACTGCCGATGCTTTCCGTGTTTAAGGGTGAGGAAAATGTACTGGTGTTTACATTGACGCAGCTTTTTCTTGCAGTACCAATTATAATCATAAACAGCAGGTTTTATACATCGGGTTTTAAAGCGCTTGTAAAGCGTTCGCCTAATATGGATTCACTTGTTGCGATAGGTTCAATGGCGGCGCTTGTTTATGGAGTTATCGCAATTTATGTAATGGCGTATGGTATGGGGCACGGCGATAGGGAACTTGTACACAGATATATGCATTCGCTGTATTTTGAGTCGGCTGCAATGATATTGACGCTCGTTACGGTGGGTAAGTATCTTGAAGCAAGATCAAAGTCAAAAACATCCGATGCATTGGGCAGACTTGTAGACCTTGCACCAAAGACAGCTTCTGTTATAAGAAATGGCGAAGAAGTTATGATACCCGCAGAGCAGGTTGCGGCAGGCGATATTGTTGTGATACGCCCGGCAGAAGCATTGCCTGTGGACGGTGTTATAATCGAGGGAAACGGATATATCGACCAATCTGCAATTACGGGGGAAAGCATACCTGTTTCAAAGACGGTCGGAGACAGCGTTATTTCCGCAACAACAAATAAAAACGGCAGTTTTAAGTACAGAGCGTCAAGAGTAGGAAGCGATACAACACTTGCACAGATAATCCGCCTTGTTGATGAAGCAGGCAGTACAAAAGCTCCGATAGCGAGGGTTGCCGATAAGGTAAGCGGAATTTTTGTTCCGACGGTTATTTGTATAGCCTTGATAACGGCGGTCGTATGGCTTGCTGCGGGATATGGTGCAGAGTTTGCTGTTACAAATGCAATATCGGTGCTGGTTATTTCCTGTCCGTGTGCACTGGGACTTGCTGCACCTGTTGCGATCATGGTAGGTACGGGTAAGGCGGCGGAGTACGGTATACTCATAAAATCGGCGGAAAGCCTTGAAAATCTTCATTCTATGGATACGATAGTGCTTGATAAAACAGGTACCGTTACGGAGGGCAAGCCGAAGGTTACAGATGTAATAGTGCTTGATCGGTCGATAACTAAGAATGAGTTTATCAAGATGTCGGCAGCAGTCGAATATGGCAGCGAGCATCCGCTTGCACAGGCGGTAATTGAACGGGCAAAGGGTATGGATATCCCGAAAGCGGAGGGTTTTAAAGCGTATTCCGGAAGAGGTGTTTCCGCAAAAGTGGGAGAGGATGCCTATATTGCGGGAAATCTTGCTTTTATAAAAGAAAACGGTGTTTCGGACGATATCGTAAAACCGGTTGTAGATAAGCTTTCCGCAGAAGGTAAGACCGCACTTGTTTTTTGTAAAGGAAATAAGCCGGTAGGCGTGATGGCCGTTGCGGATACGATACGTGCAGACAGCGCAGAAGCAATTGAAAATCTGCATAAAATGGGTTTTGAAGTAATAATGCTTACTGGAGATAATGCGGTAACGGCAAGAGCTATTGGCGAAAAGCTTAATATTAAAAAAACAATTTCCGAGGTCATGCCTGCGGATAAGGAAAAATGTATAAGAGAACTGCAGGAAAAAGGACATAAGGTTATAATGGTGGGTGACGGAATTAATGATGCACCTGCATTGTCAAGAGCGGATATAGGAGCAGCAATAGGAGCAGGTACCGATATTGCAATAGATTCGGCGGATATTGTGCTTATGAAAAATTCACTTTCCGATGTGGTAACGGCTGTTGAGTTAAGCAGAAAGGTCATAAGGAATATATATATGAATTTGTTTTGGGCGTTTTTCTATAATATTCTCGGTATACCGTTAGCCGCAGGTGTGCTGTTCCCGATATGGGGAATAAGATTAAGTCCTATGATAGGCTCGGCTGCGATGAGCTTAAGCTCGGTCTGCGTTGTGTCAAATGCATTAAGGTTAAGATTTTTCAGACCCAGGCATAAAAATGAAAATGCAGGGGCTGAGATTGAAATAAAAACATCAGAGGAGGAATTATCAATGAAAAAAGTTATGAAGGTCAATGGAATGATGTGTGCGCATTGTAAAGCTCATGTAGAAAATGCACTACTTGGAATTGCCGGAATAAGTGCAGTTGAGGCAGATGTTGAAAGCGGTACGGTAGAAATTACTTTGACGGAATATGTGAATGATAAGCTGCTGATGAATACCGTGACTGAGGCAGGATATGAAGCGGTAAGCTGTGAGGATATGTAAATCATAATAAAAAACGCTGCACGGTTTATGCGGGTATGAATTTTAAACTGTGTAAATGCATTTTTTCTTAAAGTTTTGACGATAATATAATTGCAGCCAAACAAGGCAACGCTGAGGAGCGACCCG
>CASFZT010000200.1 GCA_949299215.1 uncultured Ruminococcus sp. | reverse complement strand
TGTTTTTTCTTTGCCTTTACATTATTTTTGGTAACATCGTAATAGCTGTCATCAACACCAAGATTTTTACGGAGTTTTTTAGATTTTAGAGTAGTCTTTTTATGTGTTTCCTGATTAGCGTTATCAGCATTCTGAGTATTGTCTGTATTTTGCTGAGTATATGCAGCACTTTCATTTACCGATCCGGCATTATCCGAAACCTTCTGTTCAACGCTTTCCTCTGCAGATTTCGGCTGTATTTTCTCAATCTGTTCTTCTGATTTCTGATCAGTCTGCTCCGAGTTGACATTCTGCTGATCCTGCGTTTTATTTTCCGCATCTGTATCAAATATATCATCAATGAGGAAGTCATCGATAGGAATATCCTCAGAACGCTTCGTTTTTCTTTTAGGCATCAGAGAATAGTAATCATCATCACCATTTATTAAATTATTTAAATTATTTTTATTATCCGGCATAATAACTATCTCCTTCAAAACCCATTATCCAATATAAACATATCTCATATTATATCACACAAAAAAACTTTTGTCAGCATTTTTTGGCTTTTTTGTTACAGCATACAATAAAGCAACATTTATTTGTACATTTAATGCAATACCGCACAAATTATACGACTATACAGCAATTTCGTTCCTGTTCAAAGCAGCTGCAAGATACAGTGAACCTGCAATTATAACCATTCCGTTCTCACCTGCAAGCTTTTCCGCTTTGGAAATTACATTTTTTATATCCGATGTTATGCCTTTCTCAAAAAGCTCTGCAAGCTTATCAGCAGGAACGGTTTTCTGTGCAAAACCATCAACACACACTCCGATATCAACATGATCGGTAATATATCCAATCGCAGTTTTCCAGTCTTTATCCTGCATCATTCCGCACACCATAACCTTTGGCGATTTTGGTATCTTTTTAACAAAATCGGCAAGAACTCTCATTGCGTCCGGATTATGCGCACCATCTATTACAACAAACGGTTTATCTTTTTTTATTACTTGGCATCTTGACGGAACTTCTGCACTTTTTATGCCTCTGTACACATTATCATACTCAAGCTTCAAAAAACCGCTTTCCATTAACATTTCTGCGGCAGTTATCGCAGTAACCGCATTATCTATCTGATGTGCCCCTATCATTGACGTTTCGTAAACTTTTTCCTTATACTCAAACATATTACCCGTATGATCGCTTTTTATAATTTTAAGTTGACTCATATCCGGAGTACTCGATCTGCTTTCCAACTTTTCCACAGTTGCCTTTATCACTGCTTCTGTTTCTTTATACTTCTGACATTCATACACGACAGGACAGCCTTTTTTTATAATACCTGCTTTCTGCTGTGCAATATCCTCAATCCTACCACCAAGGATTTTCGTATGATCATAAGAAACAGACGTTATCACCGATACAAGCGTTTCTTTTATAATATTGGTACAATCAAGCTTTCCGCCAAGTCCCGCTTCAAGCACAACCACATCGCATTTTTTTGCGGCATAATATATAAAAGCAATAGCTGTTGAAAGCTCAAACTGGGAACACTCATTTCTCAAATCATCAAACACCGGCTTTATCTTTTCAACTATCTCACAAAGCTCATCATCCGCTATATTTTTTCCGTTAATACGTATTCTGTCATTATAAACATGAATATACGGCGACGTAAATTCCCCCGTAACATATCCTGCATCGGCAAGTGCCGCTGCCAGCATTCTTACAACAGAGCCTTTTCCGTTTGTACCTGCCACATGGATAAATTTAAGCTTATCCTGAGGAGCGCCAAGCATATTCATAACTTTTCCGAATCTGCCAAGGTCTTTCACCGGCTTTCCAAGTTTTGAAAAGCCGTTTATATATTCCATCGCTTCACAAATATTCATTCATTTTCCCCATTTACGAAAAAATCACAATACCGCACGAATCGCCTCCGTGCGGTATTATATGTGTATTAAAATCAATATATTTTTTCGGTTTATGCCTGCTTTGCCATAAGATCCTTTTCCGCCTTTGTGATCTGCAAATACTCTGCTTCAAGTGTTTCCGCAGTACCAAACTGCTTCTCAAAAGCAACATAGCACAAACTTGATGCAAGCTGCAATCTTAAATGCGGCGGTGCAAGCGTGATATTTTCAAGGCCCTCCAAAGCTTCATTCAGGAACAATTCCTCAGCACCGTCGCCTACCAGCACTATATCACCGTGATAAGAGCTTAATCTTGACACAATATCTTCTATTGTAAGAATCGTATCATCAAAAATCCTTTTTATCGTATCCTTATACGACGTAAAAAAGGCAGTATACACAAGATTCATTCTGGCTTTCATTACCGTACATATTACGCCGTTAAAGCCGCTCATATTATAAGCAAGAGATTCCAGGGTAGAAATGCCGATACATTTCTTAGTCATTGCAAAGCTCATTGCCTTTACAGCAGAAACGCCTATTCTCAGTCCGGTATAAGAACCCGGTCCCTTGGACACAGCTATTCCGTCAACGGCATTAAGAGGAAGTCCTGCATTTCTCAGCACCTCCGTACAAAGCGGCATAATAATCTGTGAATGTGTAAGTCTTGTAAGTACAGATGTCTGAGCTAATACCGATTTTTCATCACATACCGCAACAGACGCAGTCTTTCCGGATGTATCAATTCCAAGTAAAATCAAATCTATCATCTCCATCTATTACAAAAACACGTTCATTTTCACTTACCGACGTTATGTTTACCGTAATTACGTTATCCGGCAAGCAATCCTGTATATTTTCCGACCACTCTACTGCGATCACACTGTCATCCGAGATGTAATCATAAAATCCCGTCGTTTCCAACGCCTCTGCGTTCATAATTCTGTACATATCAAAATGATATAGAATTATATTTTCTCCTCTGTACTCATTTACCAACGTAAACGTAGGTGAACTCACATCATCCGAAAGCCCCATTCCTATTGCAAGACCTCGTGTAAATGTGGTTTTCCCGGCTCCGAGTCCTCCTTTATACGCAATTATATCACCGCCTCTTAAAAGTGAGCCGATCTTTTCGGCAAAACGTACCGTTTCTTCTGCTGAAAATGTTTTTACCGTTACCATAATCCATATTCCTGTTTATTTTTTATATACGTTAAGCACATGAAAACTTTCACAGAAAAAGTTTATATCATCGTCCTCAAGTGAACGTATTCTGTATCTTTTTTCGTCGGAATAACCTAACGATTTCGTATTTATAATGTCAAAC
>CASFZT010000199.1 GCA_949299215.1 uncultured Ruminococcus sp. | reverse complement strand
TTCTTTACAGATAAATCAAGCTTTTATTCAAGGAGGACAGGAGGGCAGTTAAATAAAATGTCAGTTCTTGCATTTATTGGAGGAGTATGGTGTATTATAGTTGCAGTAAGAGGCAAAGGCAGAGCTTTTACCTCAAAAATGGGTACTCCTCTTACAGGTAAGGAAGCCAAAGCGGTAAAATACACATACATTGCTGTGGGAATACTTCTTTTGATAGTTGCCGTTGTAAGTGCGGTACAGCTTCTCACAGAATAATTTCGGGCTATGCATTTTATCAAGCCCAGAAAGGAACTTTATGGAAAATATTATTTCGGTACGGAACGTTGAGTTTTCTTATGCCAACGATTTCGATGACAACTCTTCGCCTAAACAAATTCTAAAAAATGTTTCTCTTGATATAAAAAAGGGAGAGTTTGTTGCAATTCTCGGACATAACGGTTCGGGAAAATCTACAATTGCAAAACATATGAATGCTGTTCTTACTCCGCAAAGCGGAACGGTCACCGTTGAAGGAATAGATACTACCGAAGAGGATAAGCTTTTTGATATCCGTCAGCACGTGGGTATGGTATTTCAGAATCCCGATAATCAGATCGTCGCTACAATTGTTGAAGAGGACGTTGCTTTTGCTTTGGAAAACATGGGCGTTGAGCCTGTGGAAATGAGAAAAAGGGTCGATGATGCTTTAAAATCGGTAGGTATGTTTGAATACAAAGATCACTCCCCTCACCAGCTTTCCGGAGGTCAGAAGCAGCGTGTTGCGATTGCGGGTATTATTGCTATGCGTCCAGACTGCATTGTTCTTGACGAACCTACTGCCATGCTTGATCCGAATGGAAGAAAAGAAGTTCTTAAAACCATACGTCAGCTCAACAAGGATTTTGGTATCACCATTGTGCTTATCACGCATTACATGGAAGAAGCGGCACAAGCCGATCGTATTGTTGTTATGGACGATGGTAAAATTATTATGGATGATATTCCATCCAACATATTCTCAAATGTACAGAAAATGAAAGAGATCGGTCTTGATGTTCCGCAGGTCACGGAGCTTATGTATCTTCTCGGAAAAAACGGCTTTGATACCGATACACACATTATTTTCGAAGAAGACTGCACAAAGGCTCTTCTTGATATTCTTAAAATCACCCATAATTAACCTAATCATACGGAAATATTATTGTATAACAAAATGTATTCCGTTACGGAGGAATTTTAAATGTCGATTATTAAAATAGAAAATCTCACATATACTTACAGCATTGGCACTCCTTTTGAAAAGACTGCCGTAAATAACGTAAACCTTGAAATTGAAGAGGGCGAGCTTGTAGGTATCATCGGTCATACCGGCTCGGGAAAGTCTACTCTTATTCAACACCTTAACGGTCTTGTAAAGCCTACATCGGGCAACATTTATATTGATGGACAGAATATCTGGAGCAAGGACTGTAAAATACGTGATATTCGTTTCAAAGTAGGTCTTGTTTTCCAATATCCCGAATATCAGATATTTGAGGAAACAGTTTATAAGGATATCGCTTTCGGTCCTAAGAATATGAGACTTCCAGATGATGAAATTGACAGACGCATACGCACAACGGCAAAGCTTGTGGGACTTAAAGAGGATATCTTGCAAAAATCACCGTTTGAGCTTTCAGGCGGACAAAAGCGTCGTGTTGCAATTGCAGGTGTTATGGCTATGCAGCCTAAAGTCCTTATTCTGGACGAGCCTACGGCCGGTCTTGATCCTAAAGGCCGTGATCTTATCCTTAATCAGATAAAGGAATATCACCGTCAGACTAAATCAACGGTACTTCTTGTTTCTCACAGCATGGAGGATGTTGCTAAATTTGCAAGCAAAATTCTTGTTATGAACAGGTCGGAAATTTTTTGCTATGACACTCCCCCAAATGTATTTAAGCGTGCGGACGAACTTACGGCGATAGGACTTTCCGTTCCTCAGATCACAAGAGTTTTCTGCCGTCTTAAGCAGCTTGGCGTTGATATCAGAACAGATGTATACACCACAGAATTTGCCGTTAAGACTATATCCGAATACCTTGCGGCTCATAACTCCACAGAAAGCGAGGTACAGTGATGCTTAAGGATATTACTATCGGACAATATTTTCCTGCTGATTCCATTATACACCGTCTTGATCCGCGTTTTAAGATAATTATAACGGCTATTTTTATTACAATGCTGTTCAGCGCAGATAATTTCTGGGGACTTCTTGTCGGTATTATATTTTTGCTTGCTTCATTTCTTATGTCAAAAATCCCCATGAAGCTTATGCTTAAAAGCCTTAAACCGATCATACCGATTATTATTTTTACAACGGCGCTTAATTTATTTTTCCTTGACGGAGTAACTTTCTTCAAGTTTGGCTTTATAAAAATCACTTATGAAGGTCTTGAAACCTCTGCATTTATGATAATAAGAATAATTGCGCTTATCATGGGCTCATCATTATTGACATACACTACATCTCCTATCACTCTAACGGACGCCATCGAACGACTCCTCTCACCACTAAAAAAAATCAAGCTGCCCGTTCATGAGCTTGCCATGATGATGACTATTGCTCTTAGATTTATCCCTACTCTTGTCGAGGAAACCGATAAAATCATGTCTGCACAAAAAGCAAGAGGTGCAGACATGGAAAGCGGAGGCATCATGCAGCGTGCAAAGGCACTTACTCCTATCCTCATTCCGCTTTTTGTTTCCGCTTTCAGGCGTGCGGAAGAGCTGGCACTTGCTATGGAATGCCGTTGTTATCACGGCGGAGACGGAAGGACACGTCTTAAGAAGCTTTGCTCTACCCCTGCTGATTACAACTCGCTTGCAATATCAATCCTGTTCTTGGCCGCAGTAATACTGCTGAACATTACTTTCGGATAAGTTGGTGACGTTTCATGCGCAATATAAAAGTCCTTATTTCTTACAAAGGCACGGCATATCATGGATTTCAGCGTCAAAATAATGCTGTTGGCGTACAGAATATCATAGAAGAACAGCTTTCATATCTAACTGCCTCACCGGTAAAAATCAATGGCTGTTCACGCACGGATACCGGTGTTCATGCACGAGAATACTGTTTTTCTTTTAATACAGAGCATAATATACCGTGTGAAAATATGATACGTGGATTAAACTCGCTGCTGCCGGATGATATTTCCGTATACTCCTGCGAGGACACAGATAAAAATTTTCATGCAAGATATTCATGTATAGGAAAAGAATATGAATA
>CASFZT010000198.1 GCA_949299215.1 uncultured Ruminococcus sp. | reverse complement strand
CGTAAAACATTTGCATAATAAATCAGAAACAATCCAGCACTTAAAAATACTGAGCCGATAATATTGTAACAAAGGGCTTATTATGCTTTACGCAAAGTTCTGCTGTAGCCTGCGTTTCTTCAAGGAAAAATGGGCCTATTGCCGCAACCTTACATTTCTTTATATCTTCCTCCTTTGGCATATTCCAGCGTTTCTTTGCTCCTTTTTCATATAGCGACTGAAACACACCCATAGGAGAACGGACAAGTCCTGGAATTACAACATAGTCCATAAGCCCCTCGTAATCAGGGTCAAAATAAAGCGATGATAAATCCACTGTCTTATCCTTATAGAACTCCCTTAAAAGTGGTGCAACCTCTGTTCCGATATGCGTGCCGTCAATTTTTACGGTTGCACCCAAAGAGGACAGTACAGTTGCGGCTGTGCCTGTTTCTCCGCCCGGAAGAAAATATTTTGACTTGATTTCTGAATATTCGTCAGGCTTTAAGAACTCTCCTTTCAGCAAAAAGGAATGTGTTCCGAGTATTTGACCATGCATATAAACTTCGTAATTCATAAGTACCTCCGCTCTATCAGACTTTATTTCTCTGCGTAAGTGGAAATAAAGTGGGCTACAAAATCTTCGATTTGCTTGAAAATCAGTTCCTGTTTCTGCGGCTCTCTGTCACAAAGGTGTACGAGAGAGGTAAGCGGTGCAGTATAGATGAAACTTAACATTTCGGGATTATCTTTTTTCAGAAGTCCGTCAGCCATCATTCCTTTAAAAACCTTCGCAAAGATTTTCTGTGTTCCTTCAAGGAAATGCTTTGTTGCAAGCTTTTTTACACGTTCATCGTGAAACTGTTCGGTCAGCAACAGCTTTCTTGTAAGGATAATTTTCGGGTCATTTACAGTAAACCGAATCATCTGCATTGTAACCAAAAGTAATTCCTCGCAAGATTTTGGTTGTGTGGGTAAATTGCTCTCCGAGCCGAAACGCTCTGCATAATAGCTTTCCATTCTGTCAAGCAGGCAGTTCCATATATCCTCTTTGCCGTTATAGTGTTTGTATAATGCGGATTTGCTTAAACCGAGCTGTGCCGCAAGGTCACGCAGATTTGTACCCTTGTAGCCGTTCTCGGCAAACATTACAAGTGCCTCGTCCAATATTCGGCTTTTCGTCGTATTTTCCATTGTATCCTCCACAAATGAATAAAAGTGACCACTTGGTCACCTTTATTATAGCAAATACTTATTTACTTGTCAATATCTTTTAAAAGCAATAGGATTTTTTTCTTTTTGAAAAAGTAATCAAACTTTATTTTAAGTTCCCGTTGACAGCAAGCATCCCCTGTGTATAGACACAGACACGTTTTCGCAAAAACTGTATGCTCGCTCTCTGGTATTAACATTGAGAGCAAGCATATGATATTTTCCCATTGTGCACCTAATTGTAACTACGGTACCAAATCAAGTACACATCAACTATTCGTGGATATATTACCGACAAAGCGGTAATATATCTCAACTCTCTGAATTGTTTCCTTGTTGGACTTTTCTCTGCCGAACACCACGATTTTATCAATGAGCATATGCACTATTTCGTGGTCAAGCTCGGTGATGTTTTCATACTGCGAAATCAGCTCAACGAAATCGTCAATGCCCTTTGCCTTTTTTTCATATTCCTCAACAATAGCGGCATACTCCGAAAGCTGATTTTTAAGCTCAGCCTGTTCCGCTTCAAGCTTTTTCGACATCGCAATATAACGCTCGTCCGAGATAACGCCGAACACCCTGTCCTCGTACATCTTCTGCAAAATCGCGTCAATTTCATATAAGCGCTTGTTCGCCTTTTCCGACTTCTGCTTGCAAAGGGCGGCTTCACTGTTCTTTCCGCTTTCTGACAGCTTCCGCAAGTGCTCCGCATACTTTTCTCTGTCCTCAGCCGCAAGTCTGACGTTCATCTGAACATCGCTCAATAATGTTTTAGTAAGCTGTTCAAGCGTAATGTAGTGGCTGGTCTTGCAGGTTGAGTTTTCAGAGCTTCTGTAGCGTATATGGGCAGGACAGCGGTAAGTGCCTTTAATGGTCTTGCTGGTGCTTCGCTGATAGGCAAGCCTGCAATTACAATCACTGCAGAATACAAGTCCTCTGAAAATATTGTCGGGATTAAGATGGTAATCTCTCTGCTTGGTTTCAAGCCTTTTCTGCACCATTTCAAAATCAGCGTGACTGACAAAGGCTTCGTGTGCGTTTGGAATAATAACCTGTTCCTCTTTCGGAACCTCCACGCTCTGCTTGGTCTTGAAATTCTTGCGTATTCTCCGCAGACACACCATATCACCTGTGTAAACGGGATTGCTTAAAATCTTGTGCACCGAGCGTCTGCCCCATACATATTTGTGCTTCGGAAAATTCGGAGCGTCCTGCAAGCCCTGACTTGTCATATACTGCGCTTTGGGTATCATAATCTTGCGGCGTTCAAGCTCTTTCCCGATAAGGTGACAGGACATTCCCTCTAAGGCAAGCTGGAACATCAGCTTAACAACCTCGGCATTTTCGTTCGGAACAAGCCTGTGAACATTGCCCTCGGCTTTGTCATATCCGAATGGAGCTTTACCCATAATCAGACCGCCGTTGCGTGCTTTCGTGTGCAGGGCGGTCTTTATCTTGCGGCTGCAGTCCTTGGCGTACCACTCGTTAATAATATTCTTGAACGGTGCAAATTCGTTGTCGCCGTTGTCCGAGTCAACCCCGTCATTGACAGCGATAAACCTGACATCGTTCTGCGGAAAGAATATTTCGGTGTAATAACCCGTCTGCAAATATTCTCGTCCAAGTCGGGATAAGTCCTTTACAATAACAGTACCGATTTTGCCGATTTCAATATCCTGTATCATACGCTTGAAATCAGGACGTTCAAAAGATGAAGTGAGATAGCGTTACTTTTGAAAACACCCGAAAATTAAGGTTTTCGGCAGCAGACGAGCTGGTATTGTACGATAATCGAATAGAAATCGCAAAGACGGCGTTTCTTCAATCCCACAACGGGAGAAAAGGAACGCCGTTTTTTATGCCCTCATGTTACGCAGTAGGGGCAGCAAAAGCCTTGATACAAGCGGCTTTGCGGGCGCATTTCTCACGCGGTAAGGGCTTTATCCCTAAACCCTCAAAATCGCTGTTCTACTGCGTAACAAATCCACAGCAAAGGAGTGATGAAGCTATGGCAGTTTTCCGCGTGGAGAAAAGCAGGGGCTACACCGTAATGAGCAACCACCACCT
>CASFZT010000197.1 GCA_949299215.1 uncultured Ruminococcus sp. | reverse complement strand
AAGGTTTGCCAATGTATCCTTATCAAAAACCTCATGTACAAGTCCCAGGTCTCGGCGGTAACTGAACACACCATCATCATTTACAACTATACCGCATGACTCCTGACCTCTGTGCTGTAAAGCATAAAGTCCCATATATGTCTGCATTGCAACATCCTTTGCCGACGGGCTATATATTGCAAAGACGCCACACTCCTCATGAATTCCGCTAAACAATGAACTCATCCCTTTCCATTCCAGCAATAACTGCAAAGTTTACAACCGGGAAGTCCGACTGCATTTATCGTGCCCTCCAAAGATTGAAATTCAAGAGATGTCAATTTAAGCCTTGCGCATATTTCTGCTCGTAATTTCTTGCCGCGTTCAGTTTTAGCATCACTGTATTCTTCTATATATTTTATACCATCGCTGCCCTCAAGCTCGTCTATAATCTTTCTTGCGATAAGATCAAGCTCCGATGTGCTTCTTGAAAAATTCAGGTATTTACAACCGTACATAATAGGCGGACAAGCCGAACGCATATGAACTTCCTTTGCGCCGTTGGAATAAAGAAATTCAACGGTTTCTCGCATCTGTGTACCTCTTACGATACTGTCATCAACAAAAAGCAGCTTCTTACCTTCTATAAGCTCATGAACGGGAATAAGCTTCATTTTTGCGACCTGATTTCTCATTGCCTGGCTTTGCGGCATAAAGCTTCTTGGCCATGTAGGCGTATATTTTATAAACGGTCTGGCAAACGGGATACCGCTTCTGTTTGCATAGCCTATTGCATGAGGAACTCCCGAGTCGGGAACTCCGCAGACATAATCAACATCTGGAAGATTTCCGTTATTGATATCTGCTTCCGCCATAATTTCTCCGTTGCGTGTACGCATTGTTTCGACTGTTACACCCTCATATATTGAATTAGGGTAACCATAATATGTCCAAAGGAATGTACAAATCTTTATATCCGTATTGCCATTATCAAGAACTTCACATTTATCGGCAGTAAGCTTTACGATCTCACCCGGAAGCAATTCACGGTAGGTTTCATATCCCAGCTTCTGAAATGCAAAAGATTCAAACGAGCAGCAATATCCGTCGTCACGTCTGCCTATAACAATAGGCAATCTGCCGTTTTTATCCCTTGCGGCAATAATTCCATCCTCTGTAAGGATAAGCAGTGACATCGTGCCGTCAATTTTCTCCTGAGCATATTTTATACCCTCCACAAATGAATCCTTCTGTGAAATAAGCGCACCTATAAGAGAACTGGAATTTACCTTTCCACTGCTCATTGCCTCAAAGCTTGCAAAGCAGTTATCCACAAATTCACTGCGGATATCTTCTGCATTATTAATAATACCGATATTGCACACCGCATATACTCCAAGCTTTGAACGCAATAAAATAGGCTGAGGGTCGGTATCACTTATACAACCTATACAAAGATTTCCGTGCATTGAATCAATATCACTTTCAAATTTTGTTCTGAACGGAGAATTTTCAATACTGTGAATACTGCGCTGAAAACCCAATTCGGGAGAATATGCTGTCATTCCGCCGCGTCTTGTTCCGAGATGTGAATGATAGTCTGTACCAAAAAAAACATCACTTATGCAGTCGTTTTTAGACGCTGCTCCAAAAAATCCGCCCATAAATCAATCTCCAATTATAAAATTTTACGGAACAATCAACCAAAAATACGCTTCATCATTTCCTGATAAGCTTCTTCTACGCCGCCCATATCTCTTCTGAAACGATCCTTATCAAGCTTTTCATGAGTTGTGCTGTCCCAAAAGCGGCAGGTATCGGGAGAAATTTCATCTGCAAGTATGATCTGACCGTGGAATCTGCCAAATTCAATCTTAAAATCAATAAGGTCAATATTGTGTTCCTTAAAGAATTTAAGCATAAAGCTGTTTACGGCAAAAGCATATTTTGTGATCGTGTCGATCTCCTCCTTGGTAGCAAGCCCAAGTCCAAGTGCATAATAATCATTGATAAACGGGTCGCCAAGGTCGTCGTTCTTGTAGCTGAATTCAAGTGTAGGCTGTTTAAGCGGTGTACCCTCTGCAATTCCGAGTTTCTTTGAAAAGCTGCCTGCTGCAACATTTCTTACGATAACTTCAAGAGGAACTATCTCAACTTTTTTTACAATAGTTTCACGGTCACTGATCTCTTCAACAAGATGTGTAGGAATACCTTCCTTTTCAAGAAGTCCAAACATAAAATTAGTCATCTTATTATTGATAACGCCCTTACCTCTGATCGTACCTTTCTTCTCGCCGTTAAAAGCTGTAGCGTCATCCTTATAATCTACAATAACATAATCCGGATTATTTGTTGCATATACCTTCTTAGCCTTACCCTCATAGAGCTGTTCTGCCTTAACAATGTTTTCCATTTAAATTTCCTCCTAAAAATTTATAAATTTTATTTTGGACGCAGGTCATTACCCGTCATTATTTGCATTTTTCAATCACAGCAATGCAATCTGTTCCTGCAAAGCCTTTTCCTTTACCGCAATCTCATCTATCATCTTACGCTTAGCCTCAGCAAGCTTTTCGACAAGTTCCTCATCATTGATCGCAAGCATTTGGATCGCAAGTATTGCCGCATTCTTAGCTCCATTCACGGCAACAGTTGCAACAGGTATTCCCGACGGCATCTGTACTGTTGCAAGCAGCGCATCCATTCCATCAAATGATGACTTTATAGGAATACCTATCACAGGCAATGTTGTATGTCCTGCAATAACACCTGCAAGATGTGCTGCCATACCTGCGGCACAAATAATAACACCAAATCCGTTTGCCTTTGCATTCATCGCAAACTCACTTGCCAGCTCCGGAGTTCTGTGTGCAGACATAACATGACACTCAAACGGAACCCCATAAGCTTTAAGCTCCTCCGCTGCTTTTTTTACAATTGGAAAATCACTGTCACTTCCCATGATAATAGCAACCTTTTTAGTCATTTCATAACCAACCTTTCAATTCACAACATTATATAAAAACAAAAAGCTGTGAAAATGCTTCACAGCTTATATTTACTTACAGCTATACTATCAGAATATGAGGTGTTTTTACAATTAGGGTACACTAATCCGTATAAATCATCTGATCTTTTAAATATGTAATATAGTGTGGAATGAACAGACATTTTATACTACCTCCCATTTCAACAATACCTATTATTATTTTACTATATTTTTCACTAAATTTCAAGTGTTTATTTAAAATAATTTTTATTTAATAAAATTTACGATTTACATATTGCATTTTT
>CASFZT010000196.1 GCA_949299215.1 uncultured Ruminococcus sp. | reverse complement strand
TTTCACTTAAACCGTGATTTCTGTTTGCCATAATAGTTTACCTCCACTTTTATTTGTGGTTATTATTGGCATTTACACGGTTCGTTATTCAGCCTCCTTTCATTATTCCTGCCCCCTTGTCATCATAAGGATAATTTTGTCGATGTTTCCGTTTTCTGTTGTAACATCGGGGTAATTTTCAATGTAATATTGCTTCTGATTAGTAAGGCAGCTATAACCGTAGGATTCCTTTTTGGTGCGGAGTATGTATTGCTTGCAGAGAGCGTTATATTGCTTGTCATTGACCTTAACAAGCCCATAGTTGCTGAGAAGTACATCCGTATCTTCATGCATTATGATCCTGCCGTTATGTATCATGTAAATGTCATCACACAGACTTTCTAAATCTCCCGAAATATGTGAGCTTATGAGTATGGAACGTTCTTCGTCCTTTTCCATATATTCACGTAAAAGCTCCAGAAGCTCATCTCTTGCAACTACATCAAGACCTGCTGTTGGTTCATCAAGTATAAGGAACTTTGCGTTGTGCGAAACTGCCGCAAGAGCCTTAAGCTTTGCCTTCATACCGGTTGAAAAATTTTTTATCGGCTTGCCGGTAGGTAAGCGGAATTTTTCGATATATTCGTTAAAGAAATCAAGGTCAAAATTGCTATACATACTTTTCAGAATTAAGATAATGTCCTTTATCGTAAGCTGTTTGTTGAAGTCCGAATCAGAAAGTACAACGCCTAACCTTTTTCTGTCCGCAGCAGTAACGTTTTTAACGTCCTTGCCGAGAATAGTGATGCTTCCGCTGTCTGGATATATAAGTCCCAGTATCGCCTTTATGGTCGTGCTTTTTCCGGCACCGTTTTGTCCGATAAGTCCCGTTACACAGCCGGGCGCTATATTCATAGTGCAGTCAAGAGAAAAATTTTTGTATTCCTTTTTAAGATTTGTAATCTTTAACATAGTTTACCCCTCCAGGATCAATTCAAATAAGCTTCTGATGTCCTCGTCACTGATACCGCAGTTCCTGCCTTTTTGTATGGCACGCTCAAGATCGGCTTCTAACTCCTTTTTTTGCTCTTCAAGTAAAAGCTCCGCATTTGCAGCTGCAACATATGTGCCCTTTCCGTGTACAGTTACTGTGAACCCCTCGCTTTCAAGATTGTCATATGCCTTTTTTACAGTCAGCGCACTTATTTTCAGTTCTTTTGAAAGAGTGCGTACAGACGGCAGAATGTCATTTTCTTTTAGCTTCCCGTCTCGTATGAGCGCTTTTATACGGTCAACAATCTGCTCATATATGGGTACCATTGAAGAAGTGTTTATAATTATTTTCATGGATATTCCTCCTTCTTGATAAACAGTGTATCACAGTGTTTATCTGTTGTCAAGTGTTATATAGTGTTTATTGCAAATTTTGATGTTTGTTACAAATTAAATGCAAAGGTTTTAACATGTTTCACAATTTAAAGTGTATATATGCAAAAAGCGTTTAAAATTCAGAAAAAGTTATTGAATTTGAATACAGATGTATGTATAATTAACCTATCAGATTAGACATACCGTAAAGGAGGACTTTTTATGCCAAATCCATACCTTCCGCTTTGGGAGTATATCCCCGACGGCGAACCGAGAGTGTTCGGAAACAGAGTGTATATTTATGGCTCTCATGACAGAGCAGGTTCGGACAGCTTTTGCGATTATGTCCTGAAATGCTGGAGCGCCCCTGTTGATGACCTTAATAATTGGGTGTGTCATGGGGATATATTCAGAGTCGCAGATACAAGAGATCATCCGTCTGATATTGACTGGAATAATGAAAGTACCTACCTTTTTGCTCCGGATGTAGTTGAAAAGGACGGCAGGTATTATCTTTATGCATATATAGTTAACGGGAAAGGCTGTGTTGCCGTTAGTGATAAGCCGGAAGGTCCTTTTAAGCTTCTTTCAAAATATAAGTATACTATTTCCGATGAGATATGCTGCAACGGCTGGTTTATTGACCCCGGCGTATTTGTCGATAATGATGGAAGAACCTATATCTATTGCGGATTTGAACGCTCATTTCTTGCGGAAATAAACAGCGATAATATGTATGAAATAATTGATAATACCTGTATTGAGCATTTTATTCAATGTACTCCCACAGAGCAGGGCGGTTTTGACAGCGAGGACAAATGCTTTTTTGAAGCTGCGTCAATGCGTAAGATAGAGAATACATATTATATGATATATTCACCGAAAAAAGGCAGCCGACTTGCATATGCAACATCAAACTCACCCACGGGACCATTTACATACAGAGGATATATTGTGGATAACGGAAACGAATACCCCGGTGGTAATGATCATGGCTCAATAGCTTGTATAAATGGACAGTGGTATATTTTCTACCACCGTATGACCAATAATACCATAATGTCAAGACGTGCCTGCGTTGAAAAAATAGAAATTCTTCCCGACGGTACCATACCAACCGTTGAAATGACCTCGCTCGGCTTTGAAGAAGCGTTGAATCCCTATAAAATTACACCTGCCGATATTGCCTGCGTGATAAAAGGCGGCGCATTCGTTACGGAGCATAATACATTTGAACGCTGTATAACAAATATCACCGACGGATGCATTATTGGTTATAAATATTTTGACTTCGGAAATGATTTCAGCAGCAAAACAATGGATTTTTCCGCAAAGGTGTACGGCTTTGGAGCAGATGCTGATGTGCATATCCTGCTTGATAATGAAGACGGCGAGGAAATAGGTGTGTTTCATGTCGGCATGGGAGAGGGAATAATTTCGGCAGCGGTAAAAGCCGTTACGGGACGTCATGCCGTGTTCTTTAAAGTTTCAGTTCCGTACATCGGCTGGACGGCGGATTATTTTAAAGGCAGACAGCTTTTTGAGTTGAAAGAGTTTGTTTTCATGAAATAAAAATTTTTTATGAGCGTAAAAGAGATATCTAAGAAATGGACTATGCCTGTTTGGGACTGGGGTCTTGCATACTCTCAGTTCGCAATTTTCTTTGAGGACAGGTTTGAAACCTGACGGCTGATGGGGACGCTGGTCTGTCGGTCAGCCCCTCTGTCACTACGTGGCATCTCCCTCACCTGGGGAGATCATCCCAAACTCCTGAGGTTTATCCGTTTGAGGAATATCCGTTGAAGAAAAAAAGCAGCAACATTCCTGTCACTGCACTTTACCGTTTTATTCCGCAGCCTGTGTCAGGTCGCTCCTCAGCGTTGCCTTGTTCGGCTGCATTTTTAGTATGATTAAAATTGTTGTAGAAAATTCATTTACACA
>CASFZT010000195.1 GCA_949299215.1 uncultured Ruminococcus sp. | reverse complement strand
CCTTATTGAATTTTAAATATAATAACATATATCTTAAAATTTGTCAATCAGAATTTTCGCTTGCCGGATACTTTTTTGATTTTTCTGCGGCGTTTTTTTGTTGCGGCAATGTATACCACAATGTATAAAATGATAAGTGCGACCGCAATTATAACTGCAAGCTTGAACCAAAAGGATTTTACAAAAGCTTTTGCTTTCATGATGTTGTACTCTATCTGCGAAAGCTCAACGCTGTCTTTTGTTACAAGGTCTACCGTGCATAGAATTTCTCCGGAAAGGGAGAGAGTGTATGTTCCGAGCTTTTGACCCTTTTGAACGGGTGCTGTTATTGCACCGTTTTCATCGGTGTAGTCCTTGGTGTTTATCTCTGCTTTAAGATTGGATATATCAAGAGTAGCGGGCCAGAGCGTTGAAAAATCCTCTGCCGGTACAAGCAAAACGTGATCCACACCATCGCCGAGATTGACAGGAACCTCCGTAATTTCTTTATCGCAGGAAAGTATTTTTTCGTATGAGAAATTGTCAAATGCCCATTCGTAAATATTTTTGTGGTCGTTGTACTGTTCGTTTATATTGTTGCCTTCCGCATCCTTTAAAGGTGCGCCCATTGTGCAGAGCAGGTAGTTGTTTCCGTCCTTTCTTGCCATGGAAACAAGATTTCTGCCCGATTCGTCAAGCGTACCTGTTTTAAGTCCCCGTGCGTACTGGTAATAGTAATCGCTGCCTGTTGAGAGCATACGGTTTGTGTGGTATATGGTAGCCCAGCCCTCTTCCTGATAGTTTGTCGCACCCATAGTGTATTCGGTGGTGCAGGCAATCTCTACGAACTTGGGGTAGTTTTCGACGGCATATTTTGCAATAAGCGCCATATCACGTGCATTTGTATATTGGTTGTCGTCATAAAGACCATGCGGATTTGCAAAATTAGTGCCTGTGCAGCCTATTTCCTTAGCTTTTTCATTCATCATGGCAACAAAGTTAGGTATGCTTTCTCCTCCGACATGGTATGCAAGGATACCTGCCGATTCACAGGCGGAGTACATGAGCATGGAATACATAAGGTCGGAAACCGTGGCAATTTCGCCTCTTGAATAACCCACGGCAGAAGCACCCTGTCCGTAAAGCTCGTCAAAGACAACAAGCGGTGCTTCAACGGTAGTGTTGTCCAAGTCATTTACATTATCGAGAACGATAATAGCTGTCATGATCTTTGTAAGAGATGCAGGATACATCTTCTTTGTGGGATTTTTCTCATACAGCGTGATATCCTTGTCAAGATTTATAAGTACCGCAGCTTCACTTGTTACGGTAAAGTTTGGAGTAAATGTAATTGCGGATGCCTTTACACTGCCAATAAAGGTAAATATAAGCGCAGCCGCAAGAAATACCGAAAATTTTTTCTTCATAGAGATCCTCCGTAGGTTTATTTTTTACTGTCCGCCGTCAGCTCATATATTTTTGCCGAAAATGGGGGAAGCGTGTCCCTGAATGAGTATGGCATGGCTTTGTAACGCTTTTTTTCAATATATATTGGCGAAGCTGCCGCCGCAGGCGTTGCTCCGCTGTAAATTTCACTGTCGCTGTTGATAAGCTCAGTTACATATCCCATGATGTCGATACCGATAGTATAGTCCTTGTAAAGCTTGTCGGACAGATTTAATGCCGTGATAACGGATTTGCCGCCCGATGAACGCTTATAGATGTAAACACAGTCGTCCGGTGCGTTTGCTTCAAGCCATGTAAAGCACAAAGAATTATACTCTTCGTTGAAAAGCGCCTGATTATTACAATATAACAAGGCAAGATCGGAAATATATCTCCTGAATGAATCGTGCAGAGGATAGGAAAGCAAGTCCCAATCCTGCTCACGCTTTTCGTCCCATTCACGGAACTGCGCAAATTCATTCCCCATAAAGTTGAGCTTTTTGCCCGGGTGAGTGAACATATACGCAAATAAAGCTCTGCATTGAGAGAATTTGACATCGTAATCTCCCCACATTTTCTGAATGATGGTTGCCTTTCCGTGTACGACCTCGTCATGTGAAAGCGGAAGAATATATAACTCATTGTAGAAATACTGCATTGAAAATGTTATCTCATTGTAGTGATATTTTCTCTCGTAGGGCGGCGTGCGGAAAAAGTTCAGCGTGTCGTTCATCCAGCCCATATCCCATTTGTAGTCGAAACCAAGTCCGTTATATTCAACGGGAGCGGTTACTTTGAGATAGTTTGATGAATCCTCTGCCATAAGGATAATATTAGGGTGCAGGTGATGCAGACCACTGTTCATTGCACGGATAAAATTAACCGCACCGTTGTTTGTGCCGCGAGCAGGCTCGCCCTGCCAGTAGATTATGTTGCTTACAGCGTCCATGCGTATGCCGTCAAAATGAAATTCCTCCAGCCAGTAGTTAGCTGCGGATTGAATAAAACAGCGCACCTCACCACGATAGAAGTTAAAGTTGTAGGAACCCCATTCGCTTATTCCTGCGCCGGCATTGGGATATTCGTAAAGTGCCGTGCCGTCAAACTCCACAAGAGCAAAGCTGTCAACGGCAAAGTGAACAAGTACGAAATCCGTTATAACTCCGATCCCCGCCTTGTGACATTCGTTTATAAGATATTTAAGATCGTCCGGTGTGCCGTATCGTGAAGTCGGACTGAAAAATCCCGTTACCTGGTAGCCCCATGATGCGTCATTCGGATATTCCGCAGTAGGCATAAGCTCTATATGTGTAAAGTGATGTTTCTTTACGTATTCGATCAGCAGCGAAGCAAGCTCTTTATAGGTATAATATGCGCCATCGTTTTTTTTCCATGAGCCAAGCTGTACTTCATATATGTTCATAGGTTCGTTATAGCATTTTGAGCGTGATGAAATCCACTCTCTGTCCGAAAATTCGAAGGAGTGCAGGTCTGTTATGACAGAGGCAATTTCGGGAGTATGTTCGGAAGCAAATGCGAACGGGTCAATTTTGTCAAAAACCCTGCCGTCCTTTGCGTGTATGCGGTATTTGTAAAGTTGACCGATTTCAGCGCAGGATACATATGCGGAATGAACGCCGCTTGTACCTTCCTTGTCCATAAGGAAACCGTTCCAGTCATTAAATTCGCCTGTGACCTCTATAAAAGCGGCATTGGGCGCATATACTCTGAACATAACGCCGCCGCAGGGCTGGGGGTGAGCGCCGAAATACAGATATGCGTCAAAAGCGTCGCCGCAGTAAAAATCCTGTAAAACCATACAATCCACCTCTTAAAATTATACTGAAAATATTATACTATAAAATTTAC
>CASFZT010000194.1 GCA_949299215.1 uncultured Ruminococcus sp. | reverse complement strand
TTCACTTAAACCGTGATTTCTGTTTGCCATAATAGTTTACCTCCACTTTTATTTGTGGTTATTATTGGCATTTACACGGTTCGTTATTCAGCCTCAAAATAATTACGGAGCTGTCAGGTCGGCAGCTCCTTTTATTTTGTCTGTATCATATCCCAAGCTTCATTATCGTTCTGAATACTCTTACCACCGATGATACCGCAAACACGCCCATTGCTATCGAACCTGCAATCCCGAATGTCTGCATCGCCTGTGTAATAAATCCGCTTGTATCTCCTCCCACAAGAGTTATCATTGCATCATATATATATCTCCCCGGCACAAGTGGAATGATCGCAATTACAAGATACATATTGACCGGAACATGAAGTCTTCTTGCCATAAATTCGGAATAAGCGGAAATAGAACTCGCCGATATAAAATAATTCAGCGTTTCGCTTATATTATTCATCTCCATAAAACTAAAAATAAGCTGACATATTAGTCCGCCTATCGATGCAACAATAATGTGGTTTTTCTTTATATTAAACTGTATGCAAAACGCCACCGATGCTATCAAACTGCTCAGGCATTGTACAATCAACATATTATCCATGCTCTCCCTCTCCCCCGTACTTTCTTACAAGATTGCGGAAAACAATGCTATTGCCGCTGCTGCACCTACCGCCATTCCGCAGGCAATAAGCAGTGCTTCAATCATTGTATATAATCCTGCTATAAAATCTCCTGCTATAAAATCTCTCATGCAATTCGTAAGTGCAATTCCCGGCACAAGATTCATCAGCGTACCTATAATAACAGTATCAAAGCCTTCCGTAAATCCGGTCTTTGCTATCATTACGGCAATGCCTGCTGCAATAAACGAACAGATAACATTTTCAAGGAACACGCTTGAACGCACTTTCAAAGCAAACATTGACACAAACTTTATTATAATACTTATCGCCGCAGCCATGACTGATTCACGCCATCCGCCGCCAAAAAACACGGCAAAAGATGCACCTACCACAGCATAGCTCACTATCTGTATGGGCAATTTATACGTGCTTCTATTCTTTATCTGTCCTATATATGTCATGATTTTTTCGTAATCAGGTTTTTCACTGCATATAAATCTTGACAGATTATTCAGCTTATTCACTCTATCCAGATTTGCACTTCTTTTTGTTATACGCATCTGACGTGTAATTGGTATTCCATTTTCATCGTCAATGGTAATTATCAGACAAGGCGGTATTGCAAAGACCTCTGCATTTTCACAGCTGTAAGCAGCAGTAATACGGTTTATACTATCCTCTACCCTATAAATTTCTGCGCCGTATTCAATAAGCAGACGCCCCACCTCGGACGTAACCGTAAGTAATTGATTTGATGTCATCAGATAACAAAGCCTCCATTCACGGAAATAACCTCTCCCGTAATAAATGATGCTTTATCGGAAGCAAGAAACAACGCTGTTTCCGCAACATCTGCACCCGTACCTATTCTTCCCACCGGCGTTTCATCTACAAGTGCATTTACCGTTTCCGCATCAAGCTCTCCATTTATCTCGGTATCAATAAGTCCAGGAGCAATTGCATTTACCGTTATCCCTGACGGTCCCAGTTCCTTGGCAAGTGCTTTTGTAAATCCGATAACTGCTGCCTTTGCAGCAGAATAATGTACTTCACATGACGCACCTGTGATACCCCACATAGACGAAATATTTATTATTCTTCCGCTTTTATAATGTATCATATTCGGCAAAGCCGCTTGTGTACAATTATAAACGCCCTTTACATCAACGTCAAATATTCTGTCCCACATTTCCTCGGTAATATCTGAAAACAGAGCCTGTTCTGCCACTCCCGCATTATTCACAAGCACATCTATCCTGCCAAACCTATATTCCGCAAACGCTATCATTGCATCAACCGCTTTTCTGTCCGACACATCTGCACAAAACATTTCGGCATTTTCCAAGGCTTCGCAAACTTCCTTAGCTGCTTTTTCATTCTTACAATAATTCACAATCACATTATATCCGTTTTTTCCGAAAAACAAGGCTGTTTCACGTCCTATTCCTCTTGACGCTCCCGTAACAACGACCGTTTTCATAAAATCACTCACTTCAAACTTTACTTTATGATATTATAACACATAACTATATGCCAATTCAACAATTTACATATAGATTTTTTTATGCTATAATTCAATAAAGAAACAAATCTCTACACTCAAGGATGGTCTTAACATATGTACTATGATTTTTCATCATGCACTCTATGTCCGCACAACTGTCATGCCGACCGAACAAGCGGCGTCGGATTCTGCGGTGAAGAACACAAGCTTCGTGCCGCAAAGGCATATCTTCATATGTGGGAAGAGCCTTGTCTATCCGGCGACAGAGGTTCGGGCACGGTATTTTTCTCCGGCTGTGTACTTAAATGCAAATTTTGTCAGAACTATAAAATATCCTCAGAAAATTTTGGCAAAGAAATATCGGAACATCATCTCGGAGAAATTTTTCTCGATCTGCAAAATTGTGGTGCGCACAACATCAATCTTGTCAGCCCTACACAATTTATACCGCAGATAATAAACGCACTTGACCTGATAAAACCGCAGCTTAAAATACCAGTTGTCTACAACACAGGCGGTTACGAAAAGCCTGAAACACTTAAACTGCTGGACGGGTATATTGACATCTACTTGCCAGACTTCAAATATTATGACAACTCACTTGCGATGAAATATTCATCCGTCCCGGACTATCTTGAAATATGCACATCTGCAATTTCGGAAATGCTTCATCAGGTCGGCAAACCGATTTACGACAACAACAATATTCTTCAAAAAGGAGTAATCATACGTCATCTTACTCTCCCCACTCACAGATTTGATTCCGTCAGGGTTCTTGAAGAAATAAAATCTCGCTTTGGTACGCAAGACATAATACTAAGTCTTATGAGCCAATACACTCCCGACTTTTATTTGCAGAATCGGGAGTACGTCAGATACAAAAACCTGGAGCGTAAACTTACGGCTTTCGAGTATAACAGTGTGCTCGGCGAGGCCGTGAAGCTCGGATTCTCAGGATATTTTCAACATCGGGACTCGGCAAATTCGGCATTTACCCCGGATTTCTGAGCAAAATCTCAATATTGTAATACTGTAATTCGCCGATTGTCTGCATAATCCATTTTCAGCCTTATTCCCCATAATACGCCTTTGTATATATCTCCTTGATTTCTCTGATTAAGGGATACCTTGGGTTGGCGCCCGTGCACTGGTCGTCAAAAGCGTCCTGCGCCATTCTGTCAAGAACCGAGAAAAACTTATTCTCTTCCGGAACATACTCACGGATAGTTGACTTTATGCCTATACACTTTTTA
>CASFZT010000193.1 GCA_949299215.1 uncultured Ruminococcus sp. | reverse complement strand
CTTCTGCCCGAAAAAGCAACCTTTCTTCCGTACTTTTCTGCACAGTCAATAATCTGCTGAACACGGTTTACATTTGACGCAAAAGTTGCAATTATAATTCTGTAATTTTCCGCACTCTTGAAAAGATTGTCAAGGCTGTCGGATACAGTTCTTTCCGTAGGGGTGTATCCGGGTCTTTCGGCATTTGTACTCTCCGAAAGAAGTGCAAGAACACCTTCGTCACCCACTCTTGCAAAGCTTGAAAGGTCAATCATATCACCCGTGATAGGTGTGCAGTCAATCTTGAAGTCGCCCGTGTGAACAATAGTACCGCCCGGAGTGTGAATTGCAAAAGCAACAGCATCGGGAATCGAATGGTTTACATGAATGAAGTCAATCATCATACAACCGAGCTTTATTGACTGACCTGCATTTATTACATTAAGCTGAGATTGATTGTAAAGACTATGCTCCTTGAGCTTGTTGCCTACAAGACCGAGCGTAAGCGGTGTACCGTAAATCGGAACATTCACCTTTGAAAGAAGAAAAGGCAAACCGCCGATGTGATCCTCATGTCCGTGTGTAAGGATAATACCCTTAACTCTGTCGGCATTCTGTTCAATATATGTGAAATCCGGAATTACAAGGTCAACGCCGAGCATATCCCCGTCAGGGAATGCCATACCGCAGTCGATGATGATTATGTCGTTTTCACATTCAACAAGGGTGATGTTCTTACCTATTTCGTTAAGACCGCCGAGAAATGCAATCTTAATTGACGGCTTCTGAGCATTCTTTTTGGGATAACCCTTTGACTTTGACGGATATTTCTTTTTGCCGTAATTTGACTTTCCGTTCGATTTCGGCTGAAATCCGTCATCATTTTTCTTATAGTAAGCGTTGTAGGAATTTTTACCCGAACCGCTCTTTTTTGAAGCATTATTTTTAGAGTATTGCTTCACATTCTTTTTGCCTTTTGAGTACCTTGACTGTTTAAGCATAAAGTTTTCGTTCCTCTTTTCTGTACTCACAAATCTACCTCCGTTTTCTGAAATATGTACTGAATAAAAGAAAAATAAATATATCAAAGACCTCTGAGCGCCCGTGAGGTCTTAATTTATTTATAAAATAAATTCTCCGTTCTGATAACGGTGAACATCTGTATTTATAATAATATCCGCAAAATATACGAATTTTATTCCCGTAATTATGGCAACACATAGCTACCCTATCATAGTTTTTCATTTTATTTTACCGCATATCCTACTGCAATGTCAAGAAAATTTCATAACAAACACAAAATCCAAGGTTTGCAATCCGCATAACAAAGGCAATTTTATGAATAAAAATTTGAAATTTCCGTAAAATAAAACCCGTAAGCGATTTTTCAATTGCAATATTATGTATAAATTTCAAAATTTGTTCAAACACCTACCAAAGTTATCAGAATTATATCAAATAATGGGTTGCAATTGTCGTTTCAGCGTATTATAATCTATAGTGCGGATTTTAATATTCTGAATAATTAGTACACTCTGAATTAAAGGAGAATTATTTTTGAAACAAGTTGAAATTTTTACAGACGGTGCTTGCAGCGGAAATCCCGGTCCCGGCGGTTGGGGTGCTGTTTTAAGATATAACGGTCACGAAAAGGAAATTTCAGGCGGTGAGGCAAACACAACCAACAACCGTATGGAGCTTTCGGCTGTTATCAATGCACTTGCTCTGCTCAAAGAACCGTGCAAGGTAACGCTTTACAGCGACTCGCAGTATGTTTGCAACGCACTAAAACTCGGTTGGGCTAAAAAGTGGAAAGCAAACAACTGGATGCGTAATAAAAAAGAAAAGGCTTTGAACCCCGAACTTTGGGACAGGCTTCTTACCCTGTATGATACTCACGAGGTTGAAATTGTGTGGGTAAAGGGACACGCAGGTCATCCCGAAAACGAGCGTTGCGACCGACTTGCCGTTGCAGCCGCAAAACAATTTGCATAACAATAAACTTATATAAAGGTGGATATAAAATGAGATATGTTTATGCCGACAACTCGGCTACTACAGCACTTTCGCCGAAGGTGCTTGAAAAAATGATGCCATACCTCACCGAGGTTTACGGAAACCCGTCAAGCATTTATACAATCGGTGCAAAGGCAAGGGCTGCCGTAGAAACTGCAAGAGAAAACATTGCAAAGAATCTCGGTGCGGCTAACCCGAATGAAATTTACTTTACCTCAGGCGGAAGTGAATCCGACAACTGGGCACTCAAGGGTGTTTGTCACGCTCTCAAGGCAAAGGGCAAAAAGCACATCATTTCCACCGCTTTTGAGCACCATGCCGTGCTCCATACTCTCAAGCGTCTGGAGACTGTAGCGGGTGAAAAGTGGTCTTTTCCTCCTCCTCTTGGCATCAAGTTCAAAGAGGGGAGAGAGTATCTTTGCCATGAAGATCGGCACGCATGGCTTTACCCGCTTACCTGATGCATTCGCCATGTATCTTATGAGTTCTTTTATGGAGACGGATGATCCGGAGAGGATGTAGCTCTCTCCTTTCCTTCCATTATCCAGAGCTCTCAATATGCCGTCAGCCACATCCCTCACATCCACCATGTCATATCCACCGCTCACTCCCATGGGAAGGCGGTTTGTTAGAAACATCAGGCACATCTGTACAAGGTGGTTGTGCCCCATGTCCCCAGGCCCTATTATTCCGGAGGGGAGGACTATCATGGCAAACAGATCATCTTTTGCCGCATCAAGGACGAGATTCAGAGCAAAGTGGAGGAGGCGGGCCTGGAGATCATCGAGGCCCGGATCACCTACCTGGCCTACGCCCCGGAGATCGCCGCGGTGATGCTCCAGCGCCAGCAGGCCAGCGCCATCATCGACGCCCGGAAGATGATCGTGGACGGGGCCGTGGGCATGGTGGAGATGGCCCTGGAGCGGCTCAACGAGAACCAGGTGGTCACCCTGGATGAGGAGCGGAAGGCGGCCATGGTCTCCAACCTCCTGGTGGTTCTCTGCGGCAACCGGGACGCCCAGCCGGTGGTAAACTCCGGCAGCCTCTACTGAGATGGCCGCCGACGGCAAGAAGCAGGTGCCCCTGCGCCTGTCGCCCAAGCTGTACGCCGCCATTGCCGCCTGGGCGGAGGACGACTTCCGCTCGGTGAACGGGCAGATCGAATATCTGCTTACCGAGTGCGTCCGGCAGCGGAAGAAGAACGGAAAGTACGTCTCCGACCAGATCGACGTCCCCCCGGAGCTGGACGAGGAGCGCAAGGCGGCCATGGTGTCCAACCTCCTGGTGGTCCTGTGCGGCAACCGGGACGCCCAGCCGGTGGTGAACTCCGGCAGCCTGTACTGAGATGGCCGCCGACGGCAAGAAGCAGGTGCCTCTGCGCCTG
>CASFZT010000192.1 GCA_949299215.1 uncultured Ruminococcus sp. | reverse complement strand
CATATGCCCGATGTACTTGAAATGCCCTATCGTCCGTACATTTATGGCTCGGGCGAATCGGGCGAAAAGGAATATACCTACCGTCTGGGCGGTCCTACCTGTCTTGCAGGCGACATTATCGGAGATTATTCATTTGATGAGCCGCTCAGCATCGGTGACAGACTTGTATTTTCCGACATGGCTATCTACTCTACCGTAAAAAACAACACATTCAACGGTATTCCCCTCCCCTCCATTCTTCTGCGAAAGACAAACGGAGAAATAAAACTCATCAAAAGCTTCGGCTATGATGATTTCAAGCAGCGTCTTTAAGCGTATTTTAAGCTTTATGATGTATAATCGGTACAGTATATCATGAAAGGAATGACGGTATATATGAGAATTCTTATTGTCGAAGATGAAGTGCGTCTTGCAGATGCTCTGGTACAGATAATGTCTAAAAATAAAATAACAGCCGATGCCGTATATAATGGTATTGACGGTCTGGATAACGCTCTTTCCGGTATATATGATGTCATTGTACTTGACATCATGCTTCCTAAAATGAACGGTATAGATGTACTGAAAAACATACGCAAAAATCACATAAGCGTACCCGTTCTTCTGCTTACGGCAAAAGACGATATTTCCGACAAGGTAACAGGTCTTGATACGGGTGCGGACGACTATCTCACAAAGCCGTTCAACACGGACGAGCTTTTGGCAAGAATACGTGCGCTCAGCAGACGTTCTGCCGTTGATGCGGTATGTAGCGACAAGCTTGAATTTGAAGATATCAGCCTTGACCTTTCGACCTGTGAGCTTTCCTGCAAAACCTCATCCGTACAGCTCGGACTTAAAGAATTTTCCGTTCTTGAATTGCTTATGAAAAACGGTACGCATATTGTAAGCAAGGAAAATATTATTTTAAAGATATGGGGCTACGACTCGGAAGCGGAATACAACAATGTTGAGGTATATATATCATTTATCCGAAAAAAGCTAAGCTACATTAAATCAAAGACGTCAATAAAAACGCATCGCGGCATAGGATACAGTCTTGAATACAAATCATGAGGTGATATTCTATGATAAAAAAGCTCAAACGGCGTTTCATGCTCGTCATCATCATGATATTCACTTTTCTTATTATCGGCGTTGCGGTCGGAATAATTATTCTTATGGTCAACTCGCAGGCAAAAGAATCAAAAAGTATTTTGAATTTTGCGATCCGTGACACCTATGTTTCCCCCGACGGACAGCCTTTATCCGAACCTAAAGCGACAGACGGGCATAAATCGGACGAAACGCTGAAAAACGCTCCATTTGACAAAAACTTTTTCTTTGCACATAACAAAGAAAATCCCAACAGTATGTTCCGAAACTGGATCACCATTGAATTTGACAGTGAAAACAACGTAATAAACACTTTTCACAGCATGAATCGTATGCCCGAATCGGAGCACGAAACAGAGGCTGTAGACGAGCTTCTTATCCCTGCTGCTTTGGAAATAAAGGCTTCGGGTAACGAAAGCGGAAGTATTTCAATTGAAGGAATTTCATACCGTTACCTTGCAAAAAACGGAAGTGAAACTCACCCATACTCATACAAAATCGTATTTCTTGACCGTTCGGTGGAGATCTCAACCATAAGCCGTCTTGCCGCAACTGCGGCTGTCATTGCACTTATCGGTATAACGGCAGTATTTATCCTGAGCATATTTCTTTCCAGATGGGCAGTACGTCCCATTGAGGACGCATGGAACCGTCAGAAGGAATTTATCGCAAACGCATCTCATGAACTGAAAACCCCTCTTACGGTAATTTCCGCAAACACGGACGTTATTCTGTCCAATCCGAATGAAACCGTAGCAAATCAGAAAAAATGGTTTGGCTACATTAAAGAGGAAACAGAAAAAATGTCAAAGCTTGTAAGCAGTATGCTGTACCTTGCACGTGAGGACAAGGACGATGAGGAAAAAATCGTTATGACCGAATTCTGTATGTCAGATGTTGTCGAAGGCTCCTGCCTTTCCTTTGAGGCGCTTGCTTTTGAAAATGGTAAGCTTATCGAAAGCCGGATTGATCCCGACATTTACTGCTGCGGTGACAAGGAACGAATTGCGCAGCTTACGCATATTCTCATTGACAACGCCGTAAATCACTCCGCAGAAAACGGAAAAATAACCGTTGCTCTGCACAAATATAAAAACAAGGTAAAGCTTACCGTTGAAAACAACAGTGAGCCTATCCCCGAAAAAGACCTGCCGCATATCTTTGACAGATACTTCCGTTCGGACAAGTCTCACAGCAGCAGCGGCGGCTTCGGGTTGGGTCTTGCCATTGCAAAATCCATTGTTGATAAGCACAACGGCAGTATCACAGCGTCAAGCTCACCGGACGGCATTACCGTTTTTTGCGTAATATTGTAAAATGACTTGCAATGGCATCAGAAATATAATACAATATTTATCATAATGAATTCAATAAGGAGCTTGCCCCGTCATTCAACATGGCAAGCTCCGGTGAAGCTGCGATGAAGTTTCTGTTTGGGATTGAATCTCAACTGAAACTGAATATGAAACCCGCCGCCTTAGAGGCGTGGGACATCTTGCCTAAGTTAGTTGAGTTTTCTGTATAATAAGCAAAAAATATCTGCTGCAGGCATTAAGCTTACAGCAGATATTTTATATTTATAATAGTATACTCACACATAATACGGATTGGTTTTTGTAAGCAGGACTATAAGATCGACAAACACGCCAATTCCCAAAAAACCTGCCGTAAGAATATAAACGACGCCAAGGAATATCTTACCCTCATAAAATTTATGTGCGCCGACACCTCCGAAAAACAGACACAGAAAAAATGCAGCCCATTTATTCCTGCGCTTTTTATCATGCTGCTTATTGCGTTTATCACGCTTATCGGCGGCATTATTATTGACGTTATTTATATCCGAAGTTTTCATTTCCTCAACCTGACAGCCGCATTTAGTACATATAACAGCCTGTGCAGGTATCTTTTTACCGCAGTATTTGCAATATTTTGTTTCTCCGACATAGCCATCCGGTATTTCATCTTCATTATCCACAGGCTTTAGCGGTGTATTCGTCTTTTCTTCCGGATAACGCTTTGTGGTATAGCTGAACTCGGGACGTTTCGGATAAAGCTCCTTATCGGAAACTGTTTTTATATTAATATTGACATTTCCACTATTATTGGCAACCGTCGGATAAAATTCACCGTCCGAGCCGTAATATCCCTGGCGACTTTCCTGTTCCAACTTTTATCTCCTTTCGGGACCGCATAAAAACATTCTTGCAAAACAACCAAAAAAGTTATGATAATATTCTGTATTTTTATATTGTAATTAATTTCAAAGGTGTGGACACAAAGCGCATATTATAAGAAGTCAAGAATAGAAAAAGGCAATTCACGAGATTTTTTGTCTTTATTTTGCCGATATTTTGCTTTTGC
>CASFZT010000191.1 GCA_949299215.1 uncultured Ruminococcus sp. | reverse complement strand
ATACATACGTACAAATAAAAAATTATCTAATGCTAAACAAGTAGGTTTCCTTACGGAAAATAAGGATGGTACTCTTACTTGGAATATTTCTAAAGTAGCTAATGATATTACACAATATCCGCTACCAAAGATGGCTGATCCTACTGGTGCTATAGTAATATGGGAACATCCTATAATTGATGCACCTTATGGTTTATACTGTGCCGGCTGTCTTACTCCTGGTGAAAAAGTAGTTACAGATAGAGGTTTAGTAAAAGTAGAAGATGTTGATTTTACTTATAAATTATTAAATTGTAATGGTAAATTTGTTAAAATAACAAATTTGCAACGCTATAAAAAAGTTAATGAACCTATATATAAAATAAGAACATCACATACTTATACTACTACTACTTTTACTCAGGAACATCCGATATTAGTGTCAGATCAATATATAACGGCTTGCAAAACTATTGATCCAAGCAAATTCAATTTTAATTTTGTAAAAGCAAAAGATTTAAAAGAAGGACAATGGACTATCGTACCAAATCAATATTTAGAGGAAAATAATACACCGCTTTATTATTTGTGGAAAAATAACAATAATTAATTATTACACTTGCTTTTGTTTGCAATGTATGATAAAATAAGAAATGTTATTTATATAACCATTGAAACGGAGGATTTTTTATGTCTGATATGACTAAAGCACAGTTCTTTGCAAAGATAAATGAAAACCTTATGACCGACGGAAAAACCGATATGAAGCACGCCGATGCAAAGCAGCTTCACAATGCTGTGGCACGTGCCGTGATGAGCACCATAATCCCCGTATGGAATGAAACGGAGCTTCGTCATAACGAGGGCAGACGTGCATATTATCTCTCAGCGGAATTTCTTATGGGACGTGCGGTATTCAACAATCTTTACTGTGCCGGACTTCTCAAAGAGGCAAAGGAGATCTTTGCGGAAAACGGTGTTGATATAGCTTGTCTTGAAGAGGTCGAGGACGCTGCTCTCGGAAACGGCGGTCTTGGCAGACTGGCTGCCTGCTTCCTCGATTCTGCGGCATCATGCGATATTCCGCTCAACGGATACGGCATAAGATACAGATACGGTCTGTTCAAGCAGTCTATCGGAAACGGCTTCCAGCAAGAGTCAGCAGATGACTGGCTTGCTTTCGGTGACGCATGGAGCGTTCGCTGTGAAAAGGACGCCGTAAGAGTTGATTTCGGCGACCAGGCAGTTCTCGCCGTACCTTATGACACACCTATAATCGGATACGGCGGAAAAGTAATAAATACACTCCGTCTTTGGCAGAGTGAATCATTAAAGGGATTTGATTTCGGTGCATTTGACAATCAGGAATATATAAAGGCTTCGGAAAGCACTATCCTTGCAGAAGCAATTTCAAATGTACTCTACCCCAACGATAATACGGAAAAGGGTCTGCGCCTGCGCTTGAAACAACAGTATTTCTTCGTATCCGCATCCATTCAGGATATCATTCGCCGCTACAAGGCATCATACGGCGATGATTTTTCAAAATTTGCACAGTGCTATGCAATTCAGCTCAACGATACTCACCCGACAGTCGCTATCCCCGAGCTTATCAGAATTTTCATGTTCAAGGAGGGTATGTCCTTCAAAGAAGCATTCGATATCGCTCAGAAGACCTGCAACTACACAAATCACACCGTTATGGGCGAAGCACTTGAAAAATGGAATATTGAACTTTTCAAGAGTGTTCTTCCAACCATATATGAGATCGTGCTGATGATAAACGATCACCTGAAAAAATATCTCGCATCCATCGGTCAAACACCAAATCAGACAAAGCAAAAGCTTATCGTTGACGGAGAAAGAATACACATGGCAAGAATGGCTATCTTCGCTTCAACATATATAAACGGTGTTGCACAGCTCCACACCGACATTCTCAAAAATGATGTTCTCAAAGACTGGTACGAGATATTCCCCGAAAGATTCCAAAACAAGACAAATGGCATCACACCCCGCCGTTGGCTCGGTCTTTGCAATGAGGAGCTTTCCTCCCTTATCACAGAAAAGATCGGAGATAGTTGGATAACCGACCTTTCCGAGCTCAAGCAACTTGAAAAATTCGTTGACGACCATGACACTATCCACCGCTTTATGGATATTAAAAAGACCAAAAAACAGCAGCTTTGTGACTATATCGCAAAGCATGAGGGCGTACTTTTAAGTCCAGATTTCGTATTCGATATTCAGGTAAAGCGTCTGCATGAATACAAGCGTCAGCTCTTAAATGCATTCTCCATCATGGATATATACTTCCGCATCAAAGACGGCAAACTGCCCGATCTTCAGCCTACAGCATTTATTTTCGGCGCTAAAGCTGCTCCTGCTTACAGACGTGCAAAGGGTATCATAAAATATATCAACGAGATCGCAAAGCTTGTAAATAACGACCCCGACACAAGAGATAAGCTTGCTGTTATTTTTGTACAGAACTACAACGTATCATACGCAGAAAAGCTTATCCCGGCTGCCGACATTTCCGAACAGATATCCACTGCTGGTCTTGAAGCAAGCGGTACGGGCAACATGAAATTTATGCTCAACGGTGCTGTAACGCTTGGCACATATGACGGTGCGAATGTTGAGATTGTTGAAGAAGCTGGCTGGCAGAATGAATATATCTTCGGCGCAAGAGTTGAAGAGCTTGACCAGATACGTGCAACATATAATCCCAAGGAAAAGATATACTACACCAACGAACGTGTAAAGCGTGTTATAAACACCCTTGTCGACGGCACTTTCAACGACGGCGACAAGGGTATGTTCGGCGAACTGTTCAACTCACTTATCAACGGTGCAAGCTGGCATAAGCCGGATAACTACTTCCTTCTCACCGACCTTGAAGCATATGTTGATACAAAGCTTCGTGCGCTTTACGACTACAAAAACCGTGAAGTGTTCTCCAAGAAGTGCTGGATGAACATTGCAAACAGCGGCAAATTCTCCTCCGACAGAACAGTTACTCAATATGCAGAGGAGCTTTGGAAGCTGTAATTTAAATTTAGCCAAGTGTGCCGACACTGCAAAAACCGCCGACTCCGTATTATTTACGAGTCGGCGGTTTCAATCTGTAGAAAAACCCCTAATTCGCCTGCGGATCAGGGGTTAAAATGCATATTCAGAAAAAAACGGGAGCAAAAAGCCACCCTTTCGGGTAACTTTTTCGACAGGCTGAATCCAGACAGCAAATCAACTGCCGTCGGAATTTTTTCAATAAGGAGCTTGCTCCGTCATTCAACGTGGCAAGCCGAAGCGAAGCTGCGATGAAGTTTCAGTTGGGGATTGAACCCCAACTGAAACTGAATATGGAACCCGCCGCCTTAGAGGCGGGTGACATATTGCCTAAGTTATACGTTAGGGTATGAATTTTAAACTGTGTAAATGCATTTTTTCTTAAAGTTTTGACGATAATATAATTGCAGCCAAACAAGGCAACGCTGAGGAGCGACCCG
>CASFZT010000190.1 GCA_949299215.1 uncultured Ruminococcus sp. | reverse complement strand
TTAAATTTACTTTATGGATATTTCAAATCATATTGAATTTCTATATGTGGGCGGAAAATATATTTACTCGCCTAATTATTCCTGTCTTGGCGAGGAATATAAAAACAGCATACTCATATCGGTAAACGATATTCCAATAGATGAATATATCACAGAAAAAACATATCCATCGACAATCAGATATGATGCAAATAATGAAAAGTGGTATCGTGCCCGTGCGGACTTTAATGCTGCTGATGGGGAAAATGCACAGGTTAAGATAAAAAAAGCAGACGGCACGGAAGAAACTCTTGATTTGTATTTTGACATAGCAAGTTCAGCAAAATTCCTTATTAATTACAGCAGTGAAAAACATAAAGATGATGACACAAAAAAGAAGTGTTATTCATTGGAAATCAATGATAATACAGCCTATCTTAAACTGGATAGCTTTGCTGACAGCTCTGTATTTGAATTAAAGGAACAGCTTCCTGATATTCCTTATGATATACCGCTTATAATTGATATTCGTGATAACGGAGGCGGATATATAGATTATGTAACAGAGTTCCTGTACCCTTTGCTTTACAGTAATGACTATACATATAAAGCAGAATCGTTTGTTAAGATTTCGGGAGATTTAAAATCAGTTGTATATCCGATAATGTCATTATTTGACAGCAATGCTTATAAATTAATATATAAAAACTTCAATCTGTCTGGTTTTTATTACAGAATGAAAGAGGAAATAAATATTAAAGGCGGAGATGCTCCCGAACGTGATATCTATGTTCTGACGGGAAGAAATACTGCATCTGCTGCGGATATGTTTTCAGGGATTGCAAAGGAGCAGGAAAACACATTACTTGTAGGGTCAAATACAATGGGAGAAGGCATATTTGCCAATTATTATATGGATATTTTGCCAAATAGTAAAATGGTGTATCTTTTTATTCCGTCCTATGCAGAAAATTCTGACGGAATGGATAATGCTGTTTACGGTACAACTCCTGACATATACTCCGAACTGTCAGTTGAAAATTATATTATACAGCAGGAACTTATTGAAGACGACGAAAACCCATATACCTACGAAAACCGCCTGAAATGGGACAACGTCCTCATAAAAACACTTGAACTGATAAAGGAAGATGAAAATGACAAAGGAAATAATACTGCCGATGAATGAGATAACGGACAGCGTAGAAATGCTGCACGAAAAGCCGAACAAGGGAATGCCGATATTCACATGGATACTTGTTCTGCTGTTGACGGTTGCATTGGCGTGGTGCTGTATCGGAGAGGTCGACTATTTTATTAAGGCAAGCGGAGTTGTTCGTCCGGGTGAAAGCGTCAGCACTATCAGCACTCTTATGACGGGACGTGTTGATACGCTGAACATTTCAGAAGGAGATCAAGTAAAAAAGGGAGATTTGCTTTTAAAGATCGACACCGCTGACTTGAAACAATCGCTTTCAGCTTATGAAAAGGAAAAACAGCGCATTGAAACGGAAAATATTTATCTGAAAAGACTTGAGGAAAGCATTTCAAACGGTGAAAACCTCTTTGACAAAAGCCATCTCGATGAATCGGCGTATTATCTGAAATATGAAAAATACGTTTCCGATTTGCAGAGCCTTTCGGAGCAGTACAGAAACACTTCCGCCGATACGGACAATGCTGCTGACAATGCGGCTATTTCCGCAGAAAGCATAAAAAGTCAGCTTGCAAAGTACCGTGAAGAACTGACGGGACTTAAAACTCTTAAAAACTCTGTTGAAACAGATTCCGATATGTTTGCAGATAAATCAAGTGTATATGCTTTGCAATATTCCGAATACAAAACATCAATAATTACCTATGACAGCAATATATCTCAGAAACAAGCCGAAATGGATAATGCGAAGCCGCTTTTCCATGCGGGCGGTATTTCACATTCGGATTATGATAATATCTGCCGCAGTTTTGAAAATGCAAAGCTTGAAAAGGAAAGATACATAAGCGAGTTCAGATTTAATCTGGAGCAGAGTATTTCCAATGCGGAAAAGAATATTTCCGACCTTGAATACAGCTTGAAAAGTCAGAATCAGAGCTACTCATCATATTTGGAAATCAGCCACGATGAAACGCTTGCGGCGGAAAATATGAAGCTTGAAATGCTGTCGGGAATTGCAGACAGTATAAAATCCAATGAGACAAGTATTATTTCCATTGATAAACAGATTTCCGATATAGAACTTAATATTAAAAACGCCGAGGTAATTGCACCGATCGACGGAACGGTGAATATGTACGCTGATTTAAACACAGCCGATCTTGTTCAGAGCGGTCAGACAATTGCCACTATTGTTCCGGATACCAATGGTGCGTACAAGCTTACAATGTATCTTTCATCTGCCGATATAAGCGAAGCTGAAATTGGTCAGAGCGTTCGTCTGCGATTTGCTGCATATCCTTATCAGGAGTACGGAGAGCTTTCCGGAACTGTAAAAAGCATATCTACCGATGTTCGTTCAAGTGAAAACGGAATGTCGTATTATGTTGCCGAGGTAAGCATTGACAATACTATGGGACTGGAGCTTGTTTCGGGCATGGAGTGTGAAGCAAGAGTTGTCACAAAGCAGAGAAAAATAATATACTGGCTGTTTGAAAAGCTGGATTTTATTGATGACTGAGGGGTTTGATATGGGAAAGAAAATTATAGCCTGTACAATATCAATTGCAGCGATAGTATTACTTTCTGTTACTGCGTCTGCTGTGGAAAAATGCTTAATGCTGATATGAACCTTGAGGATTTGCAGAATTTTGCCGAAAAGAATACCTATTCTTATAAAATCTATGAATATGAAAAAGAAAATGCAGAGATAAACGCCGACAATACCGAATATGAACTGAAATATTACAAGCATATGCTGAAAGAAGCATCTCAGAACGACAGCAAATATTATGAATACAAGCTGAAAATTGCAGAGCTAAAAAAAGAGTCCGCACTTGCGGATATGGAGTTTGAATACTACGATGAGGACAAGAAAAAACTTGACAGGAAAATCACCAATCTTACACTGAAATCAAAATATTATGAGCTTTGCAGCTTGGAAAAACAGGTCGGTGTCCGGCAAGCAAATGTTGATTATCTGAAAAAATATTCTGAAGTTGAAGCGGTCAAGCTTGAAAACGGACAGTCAACGGAAACAGACTGTAAGCTTGCTAGGATCAATCTGCAAATGGCTGAAAATGAATTATCGGCAGCAGAGAACTCTGTGCAGAGCAAAACAAGAGAAATATCAGATTTCCTCAATCAATATGAGAACACCGAAAAATTTTCCGTTAAATGTGAATTATCCCAAAGCATAGCTTATCAAAAATTTGACCCCGAAAAGCTTTACAAGAAATTCTCTGAAAACAGCTTTGAGCTTGAAAAACAGCGCATGAGTATGGAATACGATGAGGATTATCTTGAAGAAATCAAAAGTATTTATGGTAAGGACAGCGATACGTACAAATCCTACAGCAATTCCTATGAGATTG
>CASFZT010000189.1 GCA_949299215.1 uncultured Ruminococcus sp. | reverse complement strand
TTTTTTGAAAAGCCGTGATATATATGAGGGGCTGAGGGAGATATATTCCGCAATTTCCGTCTCGTTTATCCTTGAATGCAGATGATCGTAAATATAGTCCATTGTCATTATGACCGGCTTGGAATACACATCTGCCGTAGCGAGCCTGTTCATCTGTCGGGTAAATTCAAGGATCGCTTCCCTGTGAAGAGCGTGGATATCCTTTTCGGTCATACATTTGTCCGCTTTCAGAATATACAGGTCGCTGAGAGTATAAGCCGTTTCCATTTCCATTCCGCCCTCAACGCAGAAACGGGTTATCAGCGCAACAGTCACCACAAAATGGTATTTAAGATTTCTGAGCGGATCCTCAGAAAGCACACCTGTGCCACTGCTGCCAAGTGGGGTCATAAGCCGCTCAACACCGTCGGTATCACCTTTTTTTACGCAGTCATAAAATTCAAACTCTTTTTCAAACGGCGAATGTCTGAACTCATACTCTCGGTTCAGAAACGCTTTATAGGTTAGCTCTTTTTCATATTCAGACACGTTGATTCACCTCTGCGTTTATTATACAGCAATTTTGAGAAAAAAGCAACATAATTTTGATACAAAAAGCAAAAAAATGATATTTTTATCCTTTGCAATATGTTAAATTATAGGTACAGTAAATCGTGACCGAATAAAATCAACTTAAATGCAAAAGGAGAAAGAGATTATGAAAAATTTTAAGAGGGTACTTGCTTTTACAGCCGCTATAGCACTTATCGGTTCAATGACCGCCTGCGGAAATTCATCAACACCTGCCGAAACAACGGCAACGACCGCACCAAAGGAGCTTGACGAAGAGGACAAGTCTGCTGTTGCCGAAGTTGATATCGGCGAAGATGAAAAGCTTGAAAACGGAACTATCAAGTGGCTTGCAACTTATGACATCAATCCTGATCTCGGAAAGCCGAAGATGTTTGCACTCGAACTTTTTGAGTCAAAGTACGGCGGAAAGGTTGAATGGATACCTACAACTTGGGATAACCGCTACAACGATCTTTCGACGAACGTTCTCGGCGGCTCTTCACCCGACCTTTTCCCTGCACAGGAATTCGATACATTCCCAAGCAAGGTAATTGACGGAATGTTTGAATCTTTTGATGATTATCTTGATTTTGACAGCGACCTTTGGTCGGACGGCTGCAAAAAGCTTGCGGAACTTCACACTATCGGCGGAAAACACTATGTTGCACCCGTTGCCACCGACTCAAAATGTGTAATGATCTACAACAAAAAGACGATCGAAGAAAATGGTCTTGCTGACCCCGTTGAACTTCTTGAAGAGGGCAACTGGACTTGGGACACATTCAGACAGATGTGCCTTGACTACTGCGACCGTGAAGAGGACAAATTCGCTTACGACAGCTGGTATTTTGAAACGCAGTTTATTCTCACAACGGGAACTGCACCTATCAGCATGGAAAACGGCAAGGTCGTAAACAACATTTCAAGTGCTGCTGTTGAGCGTGCTGAAAACTTTATGTACAACCTCAAAAAAGACGATCTTCCGCTGCCGAAGGCTGAATTCAACTGGACTGAACAGCCTTACAGAATAAGCGAGGGCAAGACGCTTTTCTGGCCTTGCGCAACATGGGCACTTTGGGAGGCTGACCTTTCCAAGTTCGGTGAGCAGGGCGAGATAATGTTCGTTCCGATGCCGAAAGACCCCGAGGCTGACAACTACTATCTCCCTGCAAATATGGACGCTTATGCACTTTGCAAGGGTGCGCCTAACCCCGAGGGTGCTGCTGCATTCATCAAGTGCAAGCTCATCGCAGAGCAGGATGAAAGCGCGCTTGCTATCACAGAAAAGCAGTACCGTGAGGACTACGGTTGGACAGATGAAATGATAGATATGTGGCACAAGGTAAGAGAAATGACCGATGCAAACCCTGTTGCAAGCATTCACATGGGACTTCCTACCGAGCAGGCTAACATTATCGACGATGCTATCAAGCAGGCATCATTCAACGGCACGGACTGGACAGTAAAGAGAGAAGAAATTGCAACGCTTTGTCAGGAAACCGTTGACGAACTCAACAAAAAAATTGAAGAAAACTTCTAACTATTAAATAAACGCACGCATTCTTCATAAGAGGAATGCGTGCAAATCAATTAATGAAAGGAAATACCGTATGACTGAATTTACAGGCTACAGAAAAGGCGTAAACTTAGGTGGCTGGCTTTCCCAGTGCTGCCACACCAAAGAGCATTACGACAGTTTTATAACCGAGGAAGACATTAAAGTAATATCGGGTTGGAAGGCAGATCACGTCCGTCTCCCTATTGACTACAATCTTATTGAAGATGATAACGGAAATTTTAAGGAAGATGGTTTCGGCTACATAGACAATGCTGTTAAGTGGGCAAAAAACTATGGACTGAACATCGTAATCGACCTCCACAAGACTGCAGGCTTTTCTTTTGACAAGGGTGAAAATGAGTCGGGATTTTTTGAAAGTCCCGCATTGCAGGAGCGTTTTTATAAGCTTTGGGAGCATATTGCGAAGCGTTATGCGGTAAGTGACGGAAGCATTGCATTCGAGCTTTTAAATGAGGTTACCGAACAGAGCTATAAAGACATCTGGAACAGCATTATCAAAAACTGCATTGAACGTATCCGCAGAATTGCCCCTGACACATATATACTTGTGGGTGGCTACTGGCAGAACAGTCCCGATGCTGTTCCTGATCTTGAAGTGCCATATGATAACAAGGTGATTTATAATTTTCACTGTTATGACCCGCTCATGTTCACTCATCAGGGTGCATACTGGGTTGAAAATATGGACAAAGATTTCAGGCTGCCATTTGATAAAGCAGAACCACCCATTACACCCGAATATTTCATTGAAAGGTTCAGTCGTGCAAATGAAGCCGCAAAGAAAAACGGAACGGTTTTATACTGCGGCGAATACGGCGTTATTGACCTTGCCGAACCTGAGGACGCTCTCAAATGGTTCAAGGCGATAAACACAGCTTTTGACAGGCTGGGAATATCCCGTGCGGCATGGAGCTACAAGAAAATGGATTTTGGTATTTCCGACAGCCGTATGGACAATATAAGAAGCGAGATAATAAAATATTTGTAAGATTGATGCAGTCATTTTCATTAACCGAGGCTAAATACTGCTTATCAATAAAAAACACAAAGAGCATTACATTTTTCGTAATGCTCTTTGCGCTTTTATAACGTAAAATCGCCCTTTTCCAATAAGCTTCTCATGTTGTGTAGGGCTTTCCTGCACAGAGAGCCTTTACCTCTGCATAAGAAAGCGTTGCTTCGTCCACATCTTCGCAGGAACGCACGGGAGATTTACTTGACATAATCTGTGAAATAAACCTCTGCTTGTTCTCAATGGTCTGATAGAGATATGCGTCGAAGGTCGCTTGACAAATTCGTCAAGATGTGCTTCATACATTGCCGCTTCGATTTCATCGGCAATCCTGCCCATTTCCTCGACCTCGGCACGGAGCTTGTCATACTCA
>CASFZT010000188.1 GCA_949299215.1 uncultured Ruminococcus sp. | reverse complement strand
TAATTTTTTATAAAAGTATATACAAATTTCAAAATGTGTGCTATAATATTTATGTATATCTTACAGAAAGCGAGGACGGTCGCGTTGAGCAAGATGATAGATAAAATAAACAACTTGTTTGTTAAGGATAAATTCGATTCTGCTTTCAGAAATGCAATGAAAAAGCATAATTATATAATTACTTCCGTGACCGATGACGGCGTGTACAGCATAAAAGCAGGTACGGCAGAGTTTAAAATAAGTACCAAGGATGCAAGAAGAGCGTATGAAAATGACGGGTCGCAGGAAACTTTCGATAAGCATATAAAAAGTCTGGAAAAACTTTGCGAAATGAAGAGCAGAATGGTGTCATTTACAAATGCACAGGCGTTCCTGCGATTTGTTATTATGAAAGATACAGAAGTCAAGCCGCATATGCTTGCAGCAGATTTTGCGGAGGGATTAAAGAAAGTAGTGGTTTGTACTCCGGATAATATCAGAGTGACATTTCTATCGGAGGAATATACAAAACGCTGGGCAGTCCCGAAGGAAGTGCTGTTTTCGGCGGCGGACAGAAATATGTGCCGTATTCTTGAAAAGGCAAAGATAACCGAAGGAATGCTTATAGATAAGATAAAGGTGCTTGAATTTAATGTGCAGGCAAAAAGATTTGCGTCTGCATTGATAATGTGCAACGATTTTCACAGAATTGCGGAAAAGTATCTGGGTAAAAAATTTCTTGTTGTCGCACCGTCTGCCGAAAGCTTTTTGGTGCTTGAAAATATAACTGCGGATATCCTTGAAAATTTGGGACAGGTCATTTTAAAGGAGTATAAGAACGCAGAGCATCCGCTTACTACCGATGTTTTGCTTTTTATGCCTGATTCGGTTAAGATAGTCGGCGATTTTTCGTTGCAGAAAAATGATGCTTGATTTTTGATAACATAAATAATATAAGGAGATGTTCGGATGAGCAAGAAAAAGGTAAAAAGCAGTGCTGCTTCTGCCGGTTCGGCAAAGGTGTACAGCAAGAAAAAAAGCATTGCGCTGAGAGTGTTTGTGCTTGTTATGGCAATAGCTATGGTGCTTGGTATTGTGATAATGCCAATCGCTTCATATGCGGAGGAAACCGACGGCGAGGCTGTTACGGTAAGCGAGTTTGAGACAGGCAAGCTTGCGGAAGCACTAAGCGAAGCGGCAGAAGGCACAGACTATAATTATATAAAGAAAGTGGCGGTGTTAAATGGTACATTGTCTGCTGCCGATTACAGTGCGTTCCTTAATATACCTAACCTTGAATTTTTAGAGCTTGCGGAAACGGAAACAGAAGACGGTGTTATTCCCGATAATGCAATTCCATCAAGAAATCAGCTTACTTATGTCAGTCTGCCGGGAAACACAAAGGAGATAGGCGCAAAGGCTTTTTCAAATAATAAAAAGCTTGTAAAGATAAGTATGCCCGCAACGGTTGAAAAAATCGGCGACTATGCTTTTGAGGCTTGTGAGGCACTGAAGTCTTTTCCGATAAATGAAAATATCTCTTATATAGGCGAGGGTGCTTTTAAGGATTGCAAGTCGATAACCGAGTTTGCGATCCCGTCGGGAATTACCGAAATATATCCGTATACATTCAGCAAGTGCGGATTTTCCGAGATCATCATAGGACCAAATGTGAAAAGTATAGGCGACGGTGCATTTGCGGACTGCAATAATCTTAAGGATATATATTCATATGCCAAGGAGGCTCCGAGCATTTCCGGACAGGGCGTGTTTATGAATGTAGGTGCGTCTATCCATGTTTATGAGGATTGTGCCGAAAGCTACAAGACATGGGAGGGTAATAATATAAAGGCTGTGGAGGACCTTACCGGTGAGTATGTTTCTGCTGCACCCGAGGCTGAAAAGGTGACCGAGGCAACAGAAAAGGCGGAAGAAACCGAAAAGGCGGAGGAAACAACCGTCGCAGAGGATAATAATACGGAAGAAACGGTAAAACAGGAAGAAACAGAAGAAACAACAACGTCAGCAGAAACTGAGAAAAAAACAAGAAGAGTTGAATGAAGAATATAAAAATTGTGAAGATTTAACTCGAAGGGCGGAGATTGCGAAAATGCTTGGCAAAACAGCAATTCAGTTAAAAAATAAAAGTTTGGAGGAATTCAATGTCAGAAGATAAACAAGAGAGTGCGAAAATTAAATTGGTTTATGAAAAATTGCAAGCACTTGCTATGAAGAAAAATTCAATCAATGAGGACGATGTTTATTTTGCCCTTTTGAAAGTTGGTGAAAACGCCACCAATGTTGAAAAGTTTTTGGAATTGTTGAAAAAGAGAGGAGTTAAAATCATCAAAAGTAATGACGATGATTTATATAAAGACAACTTCTCTGATTTGGTTATGTCTGCAAGTGTTGACGATCCTGTTAAGATGTATTTGAAAGACATCGGCAAAGTTCCATTGCTTACTGCAGAAGAAGAAAAAGACTTGGCAAAGAGAGTTATGCAAGGTGACCAATATGCAAAATCTGTTTTGTGTGAATCTAACCTTCGTTTGGTTGTCAGTGTTGCAAAGAAATATGTTGGAAAAACATCCATGTCTTTTCTTGACCTGATTCAAGAAGGAAACATGGGACTGCTTAGAGCAGTGGACAAGTTTGACTATACAAAAGGTTTCAAATTTTCCACTTATGCAACTTGGTGGATCAGACAGGCGATCACTCGTGCTATGGCTGACCAATCAAGGACGATAAGAATTCCTGTTCATATGGTTGAAACCATCAACAAGTATGTCAAGGTTTCAAGAGTGTTGATGCAAAGACTTGGAAGAGAACCAACAATTGAAGAGATTGCAAAAGAAATGGATATGTCTGTTGCAAAAGTTATAGAAATTCAAAGAACGGCTCAAGACCCTATTTCTTTGGAAACACCTATGGGTGAAGAAGATGACGGAAAAATGGCTGATGTGATTGTTGATGAATCAGCAAAACATGATCGTTGAGCTCTGCCCGAATTTGTACCGGAAAAACAGGATCAGCATATTGTTCGCCACATGGCGGATGCCGAAATGGACAAACATACAGGTGACCAGCCGGTACCATTCACCGTCCGCCAGTACAGCGTCCGGAAACATGGCCCCGTGGGCATACATAAAACTCCCGCTCTCGGTATCCCCCATAACCGCCACTCTAGCCATACAGCTCCCTCATCCTTTCCCGGATATCCGCCTCGCTCCGGCCCGCGCGCAGCCCGGAATACAGCAGGCGCATGGTACGGATCTCCGTCTCCCTGGCGGCCAGATAGCCGAGCAGCGGCTCCGGCCCGAGAGTGACCTGTTTGCCGCGGCGGATACAGGCCATCGCCTGATCCTCCGCGAACTTTTCAAACCGCGAGGGCGATTCCCGGTACAGCTCGGCGGCCTGCCGGCTGCCCCAGCGGTCGGTGCGCCCGAGCCAGCCGAGCACCTCGTCCTCCCCCGCAGCCGCCGCGCGGATCAGCTCCGGCTCCGGATCGCACAGCGCTTCTTTCAGAAATGCCGCATCCCTGCCGGTGCGCGCGGCGCGCAGCGCAATGCGCGCGTCC
>CASFZT010000187.1 GCA_949299215.1 uncultured Ruminococcus sp. | reverse complement strand
TCTTGACATGGTTTTTCCTCCTGATTTCTTCCTCTTCTTATTATATCATGCAAGTCAATATCGGTCTGTTTCTTTTGGTTACTTTTTATTCTAGCATTACACGATAAAAAATAGATATCAAAAAAAATGCCCAAAAAGCACGCCAATTAACACAATAATAATAGTCTGAATTATCTGAGATACATTTTCCATATATTCACCTCATAAAATTCCCCTTTTACCATAGAACTAACTTTGATAAAAGGGGAGTATTTAAAATATTTAAATCATACCGTACTTAGCTGCGCTTAAGAAAGCTTGTTTCCGCATTCAGCACAGAACTTAGCTGATGGATTTGTAATTTTAGCACCGCACTGATCACAGAATTTGATCTTTGCAGGTTCTTTGGTTTCATCAGTTTCTTCGGCTGCTGTTTCAGTAACCGGAGGATTAACTTCAGCAGGCGATTCAGTAACAGTTTGAGGCGCAGGCTGCTGTGCGGAAAGTTGAGCTGTTATTTCAGCAGTTTTTGAAGCCATAGCAACTGCAATTTCCTGTGTACGTTCCTGAACAGCGTTTTCAAGCAATTCCTTCATATGTTCTGCTGAGCGCTTATCCTTGATATAGCTTACCAAAGCAGTCATTGCTTTTACTGTTGCATCAATAAAGTTTTTATTGATAGCACATGGAATTTCATGAGTGTTTCCGCTTCTTTCGGTTACAGTGATTGATGTAGCCATAAGACCCTTTTTAGCTTGGAAAGAAATAAGATTGTCAATTTTAATTCTGTCAACTACACCCTTAACTATATAGTAGAAATATTCTGTTGTAAGTGTAAATCCACTGTCGGAACCATTTTCATGCATGAATATGGGAAATTCATATCTTCCCGCAGACACATATGTTTTACAAGCGTCGTCATATTTCTGTACAAATAGGTTAGAAATAGTCGGAACAAGGAAATTAACGGTAGATACATTAAATTCCTGAATTTTTCTTTTCAAGTAGTCAATGTATTCGTTCTGCTCATTTTCTCTGATAACCATGATATGTGCTTCAATTAAATCAAGGTACTGATTTTTTATGGTATTATCAATAGAAAGTGTTCTTATCTTTGTAATAATACTGGAGCACTTTTTAGCACTGAGAGAGTTGATATCACCACAGAGCTCATGTAATTCTTTTTCAGCAAGGGCAAATATCTGCTTTTCGGTTTTATGAATATATGAAGCTTTAAGCTCGGCAGGGCAGTCATATGATTTGATTTTTTCAACAACTGCAACAAGCTGTTCTTTTTCCATATTTTCAATATCGGCTGTCATTGAATCAAGCGCATCTGTGTAAAGCTGTTCAACCTTTTCGTTAAGTATTAAGATATATTGGTCTTTGTTTTCTTGTTTGAATGGTCCTTGCTCAATTTGTGTAATTGCAGCAAATGCTGTTTCGATATCAAAGGAGTCAATATCGGAAATAATAGTATTAAGCTTTTCAATTTCTATTTCAGCAGCACGAGCATCTGCCTTCTCCACACTTCTTGCGTAGAACTCTTCGCCGATTTCTTCACGGCTCTTGTTCATGTTTTTGCGGAATATTTCAAGAGCCTCATCGTCCATATCATTTACTGAATCAAGAAGCTTATTAAATTCAGCATTCTTGATATTTTTAATGCAGGTATCGATTTTATCACAGTATGAATCACATATAGCAACAAATTTTTGATTGCTGCGAATATCGTTTTTCAACTGAACAAGCTGTTCTTCTGTATATTCAGAAATATTTTCGCAAAGCTTATCAAGTTCAATTTTTCTTAATTCATCTTCACGCTCTGTAACCTTTTTAAGATAGATGGTAGTAAGCTCTTCGTCATATTTGTCGCTAAGGAGAGTTTCTTTTAATTCGTCAAGCTCATTTTGTTCCATTGAGAAAATGTACTTGCAAAGCTCTGCAAGTTCGGAATTTTTAAGTTCACATTCACGGCGTACGATTTTTTCATTACACTTTTCAATAAGTTCAGTGCTATATTTGCTTCCATCAGAAGCAATGTGTGCTTTGAGCTCGTCAATCTGCTCCTGACTCATTTCTTCAATGCCAGAGAACATGGAAATAAGTTCATCATCAAGAATTTCCTGCTCACGATGTTCAATTTTTCCTGCATATGGAGCAAGAAGCTCTGCACTATAATTTTTAGCATTAATAGTCGACTTGATTTTCTTGATCTCATCTGTATCGGCAAAATCAATATTTTCAAAAAGACGTGCAATTTCGTTCTTTTCGTATTCTGCAATGCGCGCATTAACACCTGCAATAATTGCAGTGACATATCTTTCAGGGAACGCAGAAAGCTGTTCTCTTGCATCAACAAGACCCTCCATATCAAGAGTGTCAAGCTTATTGCAAATATTTTCAATTTTAGCCTTGATCTTATTATCGGTAAATTCTTCAATACGATGCAGATAATATTCGGAAAGAATGCGTGGGTAACGATCGGATGCAATTTTACTTGACAATGCAGCAATTTCTTCATCTGAAAGCGTGTCAAGAGCCTCGGTATATTTTTCAAGTTCATCCTTAAGTGTTTCATTAAGATGATCGTTAATATCTGCAAGCTTTGGTCTTATAACAGATTCAGCATAATCAAGCTTTTCAACATCGCTCTTGAGCTTGATTGTTTCATCGGCATCAAGCATCGGCAAATTGAGGCAAAATTGCTCTAACATACTTTCTTCGCATCTGTTAAGGGCAATTTTTACTTTTACAAGATATTTTGCCTTTGTAGCCTCATCTGCAGTGACAAGGCTTATGTGCTTACGCAAATCAAGCAATTCGGATTCGTCCAAGGCGGACAGATTTACACAAAGTGCCTGGAGTTCAAGCTCATTAGCCATAGCACGCTTCATATCTTCGGGAGTATCAAAAACCGTTCCATTATATGTTCTGCGCTTTAAATCAGCGGACGTTATGTATTCATCAAGTTCATTAATAGAATCGGTATTTTCAAATCTGTATTTTTCGTTTACTTTAATAAGCTGCTCACGAATGATCTTAGCCTGATCTAGACCGGATATAAAATTTCCGCTTTCATCAAAAAGGTTGTCATTAAGATACATATGGAAAATTTCAGACTGAAGTTCATTTTCGGGAACAGGCTCTAAGCCCCAAAATTCAGCAATGTGCTCTGCGTTTTCGGTTTCTTCGGGAAAACGCTTTTGAATATATGCGAATATAACATAGTCAGCCGGTTTGTGCGTAAGAATTGTAGAAATTATATATTTTTCGTTGCTTTCGCCGACAGGACCTTCAAAATCCGTCTGTTCCAGCTTGCGCATATTTTTATAATATTCGGATGATTCCTGAACCGGGTATACATAGTCAAATTTTGCTTCTGCTTTAAGTGCCTCAATAAATGCAATTTTTATGCATATGATATCGGTGCTGTTATTGTTTCCTACTATTAAATTATATAGTGGATGAGATGATATATCGGCATTGTTAAGCAACGGCTCATAATATTTGCTGTTGAATATATCTTTGGAAATTGATATACCGTTATTATTAAGAACAGCAACAGCAATTCTCTTT
>CASFZT010000186.1 GCA_949299215.1 uncultured Ruminococcus sp. | reverse complement strand
TGAATATTATCATTCGGCAAAACAAATGCCCGTATCTCATTTTCCGTGCTTTTGACAAGCTTTCTTACAATATTATTGCCAAGAAAACCATTTGCACCCGTTATAATATATGTTTTTTTCATAAGTTATCATCTCCAAATCCCGTTACTGCGGCGAAAATTACAAGGTCATGCGGAATAGAGTACGGTATGTATTATGAGAAGGAAATGCGGTATTATAACTTAGGCAAGATGTCCCTCGCCTCTAAGGCGGCGAGTTCCATATTCAGTTTCAGTTGGGGTTCAATCCCCAACTGAAACTTCATCGCAGCGAAGCTGTAAAAAACAGCTCTTTTTTGCCGGAAACAAAGGAGAGCTGTTTGTTTTATCGGTATGTATCAGATTTTACGCACAGCATCTCTTAACGGAAGTATGTATGCGGGAGATACGGAAAGCTCATCAATGCCAATGCGCAGCCAGCGTTCGGTGAGAGAGAGGTCTGCTGCAAGCTCGCCGCATATGCCTATCCATTTTCCATATTTGTGCGCCGATTTGGCAGAGTATTCTATAAGCCGCAGAACTGCTTCATGATGCGTGTCGCAGAATGGCTCCAGCTTTGGATTCTGACGGTCTGCCGCCAATGTGTACTGGGTCAGATCGTTTGTTCCTACGCTGAAAAAGTCGACCTCCTGTGCCAAGATATCGCTTATTACCGCAGCCGCAGGCGTTTCTATCATAACGCCAAGCTCAATAGTGTCGGAAAACGGTATGCTTTCCGATGCAAGCTCGGATTTTACATCATCAATGATCTCCTTTATTTCATGCACTTCTTCTACGGATGTTATCATTGGGAACATAACAGCAAGATTTCCGTAAACGGACGCTCTTAAAAGCGCACGAAGCTGTGTACGGAAGATATTGCGCCGTGTAAGACAGATACGTATTGCCCTGTATCCAAGCGCAGGGTTTTCTTCTTTGTCAAGCTTAAAATATTCTATCTGTTTGTCCGCACCTATATCCATTGTTCGTATAACTACCTTTTTGCCCGACATGGCTTCAAGCACACGCCTGTATGCCGAAAGCTGTACTTGTTCGGTTGGATAGTCACTGCTTTCGAGATAGAGAAATTCACTGCGGAAAAGACCTATGCCGCCTGCGTCGTTTGCAATAACGGCGTCGACATCCTGCGGACCGCCTATGTTTGCGAAAATATCTATACGCCTTCCGTCCGATGTTACATTATCCTTGCCTTTAAGCTGTTCAAGAATGGCTTTTTGTATTTTATCCTGCTCCTGTTTGTTGGTAATCAGAGCAAGGGTTTCTTCATTGGGTTCTATGTACAGTCTGCCCGTGTAGCCGTCAATTGCGGCAAATTTTCCGTCAAGCTCCTCCGATATGCCGTCAAGACCGACTACCGCAGGTATGTTCATTGTACGTGCAAGAATAGCGGTATGTGATGTTGAAGAGCCGTGCTTTGTCGCAAAAGCAAGGATACGGCTTTTATCCATATTTAATGTTTCGCTTGGAGTAAGGTCGTCTGCACATATAATGCACGGCTCACTTATTTCGGGCGAGGAATAATTTTCACCGATAAGATTTCTTATGATTCTGTCCGAAATATCCTTTACATCTGCGGATCGTGCCTGCATATATTCATCATCCATTGAGGAAAACATTCCGGCAAAATTTTCTGACGTAACGCTTACCGCATATTCGGCATTCACAAGCTGCGTTTCAATGATGTTTATTACAGAGTCGTTGTAATCTCTGTCATCAAGCATCATACGGTGAATGTCAAAGATCTGAGCGCTTTCTTCTCCTGCTTCGGCAAGAGCTTTTTCGTAAAGTGCGGAAAGCTGTGCGATGGAACTGTCCCTTGCATTTTCGTAACGCTCTTTTTCTTTTAAAGCGTCGCTTACCGTACGATGGATTATGTTGGCGTCCTGTCTGCGGTAAAAGAAAATTTTACCCACGGCAACCGCACCGAAAACGCCCTTACCCTGAATAATTTCCATAATGCAGACCTCCTGTTATCAATAAAGCTGTTTATTTGTGTCTATAATGACGGGGCAAGCCCCTTATTGAAATTCAAGCTTAAAGATTGTCTGAGAAAAAAGCAAGCATAGCGTCATATGCTGCGTCTTCATCCTCTCCGTCACATCTGACCGTGACCTCTTCTCCGCATTTGACGGCAAGACCCATAATTGCAAAAAGTCCTTTTGCGTTTGCTGATTTTTCCGATTTTTCAAGAGTTATTGAGCAGTTGAATTTAGAGGCTTCCTTTACAAGAAGTCCGGCAGGTCGAGCATGAATACCGAGTGTGTCGTTGATCACATAAGTAAATATTTTCATAAGTATACCCTCCCTTTCAGATTCATAAAAAAGAGCTTTTTTATCCCTTTTAATTATATTATATTACATTTGCGTCTGCTTGTCCATCGGCGTTTTTTATGAATTTTGCACAATTGTTTAGAGCGTGTTGACGTTAAACAAGGCGGAATTTAATAAATGTAAAGAGTTTGTAAAGTCTTAAGATAAGTTTAAGGATAATGAGATATCATTATTACAGAAACGGAGGTAATAATATGAATTGTCAGATGATATTCCGTCTTTTCCCATCCATCTTCTTCATATGCTGTCTCCGGTTCCATCTCTATCTCAAACCATGCTGCATCTGCCGCATCATCTCCGGCCTCTACACTTACATCAGACTCCTTTACGATAGAAAGATACGCACTTGTAATAATCCTTGCTCTCGGATCTCTCTGATAATCTCCGTAACAGGCAAACTGTTCCACCGGAAGTCCGCTGACTCCGGTCTCTTCCTGCAGTTCCCGTCTTGCTGTATCCTCCAGATTCTCCCGCAAATTTACAAATCCTCCCGGAAGAGCCCAACAGCCAATACTGGGATGATTTCCTCTCTTAACCAAAAGCACTTTTAATCGTCCTTCTTTCAGTGCCTGTTCATCTTTATAAGAGAAAACAACTGTGTCTGTTGTACAGCACGGATTTTTATATCGATATGGATCATATTCTTCCAGAAATTCCTCCAGTGTCTGTCCTTTCCCATTCCGTTCTCCTGTCCCATAAAATGGTGTGATGTCTTCTAAAAACGATGCCATATCCGTTCCTCCTTTTCACTTCTTTCAAAACACTCCCAACATACTCATCGGTTCAAAAAAACGACCGATTTCTGTCAAAAGATTTGCAAAATAAACACAAGTTCCTGCTTCTGCCTCTGGATGTGATCCTTGAAAATCATAACACTGTACTCCCACAAGCGGTGCATGTGCTTTCTCCCAATCCCGTTCTAGAATCTCATGAATCTGTTCTTCATCCTCTCCGCCAACCTGAAGAAAAATCTCAATGTTCTGCCTCATCGTATCAAAAAAATGATAAAATTCCGGCAGATATTCTTCCATCTCCCATACAAACTCTGTAAACGTCTGTAACGCATCTTTCAGTTCTTTTAATTCACTTGTTTCATAATTCTTTTCGCTCATGCGGCTTCCCCTTCTGCAGAACCCGTCACCTTGAACCACCACTTCAATTAACTTCAGTATAACATATTTCATAACAAGTGAAAGTTTTCTCAACAATGAATTGCATTTTTTCTTTCATTCCTGTAAACCCATAGGAAAGTCTGCAAAATTCCTACGGATTTGAATTTTCACAAAAGAAAAACCCCGAAAACACCGCGCT
>CASFZT010000185.1 GCA_949299215.1 uncultured Ruminococcus sp. | reverse complement strand
GACCTGTTTCATGGTTTTCGCCGCCCTTCTCTTGTTTGTTCCCATTATATCATACTTTGCGACTTTATTCAATATCTTCGGGATTTTTTAGAGGTTCCCATAACTGTAAAAATATAAGGAGATGATGAATATTGTCAAGACCGACCAAATACCGTAGAGTCTGCCGATTTCCCGAAGTCATTGAGTTTTATCCTGCGGGAGAAAATACGGGTGAGCCGATTATTTTGACCATAGACGAATTTGAAACGGTACGTCTTATCGACAAAGAAGGCCTCTCACAAGAAGAATGCGGAGGACAACTCGGCGTAGGAAGAACGACGGCACAGAAGATATACGAAACAGCACGAAAAAAGATGGCCGATGCTTTGGTGCTTGGGCGCACCCTGAAAATCGAGGGTGGATATTTTGAACTTTGCAACGGAAACCCAAAATTTTGCTGTAAACAAGATTGCCGAAAGCGGCAAGTACAAACTGAATACAATATCGAAAGAGGAGAACATATAATGAGAATTGCAGTAACTTACGAAAACGGAGAGATTTTTCAACACTTCGGTCATACTGAGCAGTTTAAGGTCTACGACATTGAGGACGGCAAGGTAAAGCAGAGCCGCGTGGTCGACACGAACGGGCAGGGACATGGCGCGCTTGCAGATGTTTTGAACACTTTAAAGGCAGATATCCTTATCTGCGGCGGTATCGGCGGAGGTGCACAGATGGCACTTGAAACACTTGATATCAAGCTTTACGGCGGCGTTTCCGGCAACGCAGACGCAGCAGTGGAAGCGTTTCTTGCAAACAGCCTTGAATACAATCCCGATGTAAAGTGCAGTCATCACGACCACGAACACGGCGGGGAAGCTCATAGTTGCGGCAGTCACGGCTGCGGAAAAGGAAGCTGCGAAAACCACTGATGTGATAATATCAAAGAAGAAAAGTATTTGAAGAAATTTATTTGATGTGGTAAAATTAAACTATATCCACGGACTTTGGAAGACCAATTTTAACACGGAGGAAAAACAAAATGAATGAGAAAGTACATGAGCTTTTAAATCAGCAAATCAACAAGGAATTCTATTCCGCATATCTTTATCTCGATTTTTCAAATTACTTTGAGGATGCGGGACTGGACGGCTTTGCTAACTGGTATAAGATTCAAGCACAGGAAGAACGCGACCACGCAATGCTCTTTTATCAGTATCTTCAGAATGAAAATCAGAAAGTAACGCTGGAAGCTGTCGACAAGCCTGACACGAAAGCAACCTGCCACATGGACATTTTGAAAGCTGGATTGGAGCATGAGAAGTATGTTACTTCGCTTATCAACGACATTTATGCCGAGGCATATGAGGCAAAGGATTTCCGCACCATGCAGTTCCTCGACTGGTTTGTCAAGGAACAGGGAGAAGAGGAAACTAATGCAAACGATCTGATTTCAAAAATGGAGTTGTTTGGCTCTGATCCCAAGAGCCTGTATATGCTCAACCAAGAGCTTGCGGCAAGAGTTTATTCTGCGCCTTCACTTGTATTATAATTAGCGTAGCAACACTTGCTGCGATCGTTTCAGCACAGTAGTCTGCACAATCAAAGAACATCTCGGATTTTTTATTTGTACCTCAAAATATAACAGCAAAACGGAGATTTCGAAAGATTTCTCCGTTTTTTTTCGAAAAAATAAATATCCGAACATTATTTTTTCGAATTTTAAGGATGCAAATCCGCATACTCGGCGCGTATACAGAGAAACTTCACGATGAATAATATTATAAATAATTACAAAAGAGACTGCCCTCGTTTGTTGTTTATGTGTATTGCCGCTATTTTCTTCGGCTTTAATCGCGATGATCTGATACTGTCGCTTTTGTTCTTTTTGATATCTCGGATCAGCATATATAGCATATATATTATGGAAAATCGACAGATCAGGACAGTAAAATCAAGATGATTTTTTAATATAAACAGATTGATGTCGGTGTGAAATCATATATTCAAAGACTTATAAAAGAGTCAGAATTTTACAATAAAAGCCGAATTTTTATGTTGACATCGTGTCAAGACAAGAGTATAATATACAACTAACATGAGGACAAGAGCAAAAAGAGAGGTATATCTGTCGAATGATGTAGTTAAAGTTACAGCGGAGAGAAGAGATGATATCATAAATGTCTGCGAAAAACTGCATCAAACGTCTGCCGTGATAAAGAAAAAACGGATATCACGGTATTATGAATTTATATTAAAGCTCATGAAAAAGAGGTGTATCTATGGCAAACAAATTAAAAATGTCAAAGCGAAAAAAGATTTTTTTGCTTTGCTGGCTTGCATCGATTGCCGTTGTTTTGATATTGATATTTCTTGTCGGTTTTCCTGACGAAGAAAAAAGCGAGAGTATTAAGGACGCGATGAAAGATGCAGTGCTTCATGAACACAATAAGATATCGTTTTTCGGACTCGAGGTAAATCCTTCGTTGATCTCAGCTTATGCGGTAACGGCGGTTTTACTTATTGCGGCGGCTTTGATTCGCATTTTCGCAGTGCCGAGATTTAAGATAGTTCCGGGCAAGTTTCAAATCATTCTTGAAAAATCCGTTACATTCTTTAACGACATGGCGGTCGGCAACAGTCCTCACAAGCCGAAATTTGTCGGCGCTTATATCTTCAGTGCCGGAGTTTATATTTTCTTCGGAACTATTTTTGAACTGTTCGGAGTACAGGTGACGGCAACAAACGGTAACATAATGTCACTTCCGGCACCGCTTGCTGATATTAACGGCGCAATCGCCATGGGCTTTACATCATTTGCCGTAATACTCGGAGCAGGGATCATAACAAACGGAGTTGGCGGTGCAATGAGAGTATTGAAGGACTTTTCTCTGCCTATCTCCATGAGCTTCCGTCTGTTCGGCGCATTGCTCAGCGGTCTTTTGGTAACCGAGCTTGTTTATTATTATGTATCGCTCAGCTTCGTATTGCCCGTTATCGTCGGCGTATTGTTTACATTACTGCATGCACTTATACAAGCCTATGTCTTGGCAACACTCGTTTCAATTTTCTACGGCGAAGCCGTGGAACCCAAAAAACAAAAAAAGAAGGTAAGAACAAAATGAAAAAATTTATAATGACTATGTTTTCGGCTTTGATTATTTTTACACTTGTATTTTCCATGGGAATTTCCGTAAATGCTGTTGAGCCTGCCACCGATAATGTACAAGCTGATACCGAGGCTGTCGAGGAAGCGGAAGAACAGACGGATAATACTCTTGGTACCAAAGCGATTGCTGCCGCAATAGTTGTCGGTCTTGCCGCCGCAGCGGGTGCGATCGCAATGGGAATGGCTATTTCAAAAAGCGCAGAAAGCATGGCTCGTCAGCCGGAGGCATCTGGCAAGATCAATTCTGCCATGATGCTCGGTCTTGTATTCATTGAAACCCTGATCATTTACGCTTTGATAGTTGCTATCTTGATTATCTTTGTTCTGTGAGGATAACGATATGCCGCTGAATATTGATATTTTACAAATACTTTTGCATATTCTGAATTTTTTGATTTTGGTGGGTGGTCTGACGCTTCTGCTTTTCAAGCCGATCAATAAATTCTTAGAGCAGCGTCGCACATATTTTGAAAAAGAGGAACAGCGTCTTCGGGAAAATACCGCCGAAACCGAACGCTTGCAGGCGGAATATGA
>CASFZT010000184.1 GCA_949299215.1 uncultured Ruminococcus sp. | reverse complement strand
GTCGGGTCGCTCCTCAGCGTTGCCTTGTTTGGCTGCAATTATATTATCGTCAAAACTTTAAGAAAAAATGCATTTACACAGTTTAAAATTCATACCCGTTTTATCCGATAAGTTTTTAATATCCTCGTCTATTCATAGTCTTGACAAGCCAAATAAACTCATCCTTATATACATCATCTTCATATTCATCCTCATACATATCCAGCAGCTCAAGAACGTCTTTGCATTCAGCATTGCCTACATATTCGCTTTCACGGAGTATCATTCCGAACTCCGCAACAGCCGCCGCAAAGCAGAGATTTTCGGGCATTTTTTCCGTGTAGATACTTTCTGCGACAGGGTATTCGCTAAGCTTGCTTTCGTCCTCGTCAGGCTCCTTGTATCTGATAGATACGGTCATTATCTCACCGTTTTCAATACCTGAGGAAGCTTCGCTGTACTTAAGCTCGCTGTCCGTTTCGCCGTTGGCGGAAATGAGCTCATATATTGCGGTCACGCTGTGTCCTGCGCCTATTTCGCCTGCATCCTTAGTGTCGTCCTCAAAGTCCTTGTCTGCAAGAGCACGGTTTTCATATCCGATAAGACGGTATTCCTTTACATATGCAGGGTTGAATTCAACCTGTAGCTTAACGTCCTTTGCGACCGTGTAAAGTGTGGAATTAAGTTCTTCAGAGAGTACCTTTTCCGCTTCAAGAAGACTGTCTATATATGAGTAGCTGCCGTTGCCGTTATCTGCAAGCGCTTCCATTTTGTTGTCCTTGTAATTTCCACTGCCAAATCCCATTGTTGAAAGGAAGATACCTGTTTCACGCTTTTCCTCAACAAGCTCGGTAAGCTCCGCTTCGCTGGAAATGCCGACATTTAAATCGCCGTCCGTTGCAAGGATTATACGATTATTGCCGCCTTCTATAAAATACTTCTCGGCAATGTCATATGCGGTGTTTATTCCGTCTGCGCCTGCTGTTGCGCCGCCTGTTTCAAGGGAACGGATAGCCTTCTTTATCTTACGCTTGTTATCGCCGCTTTCGCCTTCAAGTACAACGTCATCATTTCCTGCATATGTCACGATAGATACTCTGTCATTTTCATCAAGGCTCTCGGTAAGTATGCAGAAAGCTTCCTGTACAAGACCTATTTTATCTGAACTTCTCATAGAGCCGCTTATATCTATGAGAAATACCAGATTAAGAGGCGCTCTTTCCTCGTCTATATCCTCCGCCTGAAGTCCCACAAGAACGAGCTTGCTTTCTTCATTCCACGGACAGTCGGACATTTCCGCAGTTACGGAAAACGGCACATCGCCCGTAGGTTCTGTGTAATCATAATCAAAGTAGTTTATCATTTCTTCAATTCGGATAGCATCTTTTACTATGCCCTCATTGCTGTTTATCTTTCGTCTTAAAATCGTATATGATGCAGTATCCACATCAACTGAAAATGTAGAGAGAGGGTTTGAAGCAACGCTTTCAAAGGAATTTTCCTTTATGGCATTGTACTCTTCTGTGTTAAAATCGATATAGCCCTCCTCGTACATACCAGCCATTTTCATATCAATAACCATAGCGCCGGCATCTGCCATTGGGCTTTCATTTTCAATTGCGGTGTCCTGTGCATACATAGCACCGGTTGCCTCTTCGTTCACGACAAGGTCATTTCCTTCTGCACTGCTGCAGCCTGTAAATGTACTTGTAAGCATAAGGAGTGCCGATATTGCCGCCAAAATTTTCTTGAATGTGTTTTTCATAAGATCACTGCCTTTCTCGAATTGGTCAGTTGTTTTTTATGCTGTTCCATTTCTCGATAAGAGCCGATATATCCCTGTCGGAAGAGCTTAGCATACGATCGTAGAAGTAATCATTCTCGCTTATTCTGTCAAGCAGTACGGCGATATCTTCCTCGCTGTAAAGAGACTTCCAGCCGTTATGATATATCATGCTGCCGTCCTCGGAGAATTTTATCTGCGGTGCGTTGTCATAGACCGTGACATATTCTCCGTCTTTTATTTTAAGCGGTATAAGATACTCTCCGCCCTGCTCAAGATGATATTCCGAACTGCTTTTTACGGTAATGCTTTCGGGATTTTCAGCACCGTATACATCAACTGCGGTGAGTGTGTAATAGGCGTCATCTCCCGAATAATAAACGCTGTCAACTATTCCGTCAACAAAACATTCCGTTTGAGCAAGCACATCATCTTCAACAAAATAATCAAGTGCGGTTTCTTCCTCTTTGATCGTATTTTCGGGAGGAGCACCGTCAGCACTTTCTTCCATGCATACATCTTCATATACGGAATTGTCATAAACAGTTTCGTTTAAGAGGTCTTCATCATTGCCGATAAGCTTTGGAACAGCTACCATGGCAGCTATACAAGCTGCCGCCAACGACATTATTTTTATAATTTTTACAAAGGTGATCTTTTTTTCGGGGGCTTGTGGCTTTTCCGATGAATTGTCAATTCTGCTTTCGATCCTGCTCCAGAGAGCGTCCATATCAGGCGCAGAAGAGTTCATTTCATCTTTGTAGAGCTTTTCAAGCTCCTTTTCAAAATCATTATTCTGATTGTTATTCACAGTTCTGCACCTCCTTCAAGTATCTTTCTAACTTTTTCAGACCATTCCGGTATCTCCACGTCACCGTACCCATAGGCTTATGTACAGCGACGGCAATTTCCTCAAATGTCATCATTGCAAAGATCTTCAGGTTTATGATCTCACGTTCGGCAGGATTTAATTTCTCAAGAGCTTCCTTTAAGGAAAGCTTGCCGAGAGTTTCTTCCTCCGTGTTGCTTTCGCTTATCGGCTCGTTTATGTGATATTCCTCATCATCGGATATATCCAATACAAGCTCCTCACGACCGCTTTTTCTCAGATGATCTATTGCCATATTTCTTGCCGCAGTCACCATCCAGGCTTTGTGTCCGTTCCCCTTCTTATAGGCTGCGGCAAGCTTTTCCCACAGCTTCACAAAGAAATCCGACGTCAGATCCTCTGCATCGTGGGGATTTTTGACAACGGGAAGCATTACGGAATAGATCATTTTGCCGTATTCATCATAAATTTTACGCAGACCCTGTTTATCGCCCCGATTTATGAATGAAATCATACTTTCAAACTGATCATCATTCATAGTTCTTATCATCCTTTCTGTATTCTATACGATTGGCAGCAGTTATTTTTATGGCGGTATTTTTACCAAATGTTATGTATATTTTTTGTCACATGTCACAAATTTTATCTGCTATAGGTATAATATCCTTTAGATTCGGACATACTATACAGTCATGACCTTTTGTATTTTCATTATGGACAAGTATTCCCGGTATACCGAAATTTTCCGCACCGGCAATGTCGCTGTTTGGATTATCCCCGACCATAAAGCATTTCTGCGGTCTGCCCGCCTTTTCATATGCCGCTTCAAAAATTTCACGGCGCGGCTTGTCGTAGCCTTCGTGTGCAGAGATTATGTATCCGTTAAAGAGCTTGTCAAATCCGAGAGAATTTGCAATATCGTCAAGCTCGGGAAAATTGTTTGAGAGGATATAATGCTCAAAACCCATACCTTTAAGAGCATTCAGCGTATACTCCATATCGTCATATACATGAAAATTCCGCACATCTGTAAGCACCTGCCGATAAAGCGGCAAAAGCAACAGAATTTCCTTTTCGGGTATGCCTGCTGCACGA
>CASFZT010000183.1 GCA_949299215.1 uncultured Ruminococcus sp. | reverse complement strand
GATTAATTTAAGTTAAAACATGATCTATCAAAGATCGTAGGGGATATTTATAAATGGAAAAGACAAAAAATAATTTAAAAATAACCGATATTTTATTATCGGAAAAGGCCAAAGGGGCATACAGGCAGATACCGTCTGTTCTGTGTTGGCTCTATGCGATATTAGCGCTTGCGGCAGTGCTTTATTATACGATATGGCCCGCGGAAGGATATTTTCATTCCGATTGTACCGATACTATTTATTGGGCGCAGGCGTCTGTTGACGGCGGCTCGGTGTTCAATTCGGATTTCGGCTATGCGGCGCTGCTTCCGTTCGGTGCTTCCGTTTGGCTCATCCCGCTTATAAATATGTTCGGGGTGACGATGACGACTCACGTTATCGGCATGGTGATTTTTGCGCTCTTATTTTTCCTTTCGATAATCTTCCTCTGCCGAAGTCTTGAATGGTCATGGAATCTGACGCTTGTCTGCGCCGGTTCCTTTATGCTCCTGCTTTCTTCAAGCGACAAAATGCGCGAGATAATGTGGGGACACGTTATATATTACAGTCTCGGCTTACTTATTTTGTTTGTAGGTCTGGGACTTTTCTTTCGAATGTGCAAACATTTCGTGGCGGGCGGGTGCAAGAAGGCTTATATATACGCGGCGCTTCTTTTCGTTTTTATGACGCTTGGCGCGACAAACGGACTTCAGTGTATTGCGATATATACGCTTCCCATGATAGCTGCTATTGCGGCGGATATCTTTTTCAATTCAAAGGAAAAGATTATATCCGAATATAATAAGTATTACGGATTCGGCGCGCTTATTTTATGTGTGTCGATGTTGGCCGGTCTTGTTTTGCTCGGACTTTGGAAAGGAGATATCATTGCAGGATATGCAGAGGCATATTCGCTCCTTGACGAAGTATCTGATTGGATGGATAATCTTCTGAAATTTCCGGAGAGCTATTTTTCTCTCTTCGGCGTAACCGTTTCCGACGGAGCTTCGCTTTCGTCTACGGAAACTATCGGAAGTCTTATAAAAGCGGTCGTATCTGTTGTTATTTTGGTTTTACCTATAGTTTTGTTGTTTAACTATAAAAAAATCGAGGACAGACGCACGAAAATAATTTTGTGGGTACACATAGCTGTTTCTGCCGTTATTATGATAGGCTTTGTCTGCGGCAGGCTTTCTGCCGGAAACTGGCGTCTTATACCAATGGTGGGAACGTCAATACTTGCGTCTTTTGCCGCAGTCAAGACTATGTTTGAAATGAAAGATTGCCTTATGACATGGCGGCGTCTTGCTGTTGTGATGATGATAATCCCCATAATGGGTTCTTTTGTAAATTTCAGAGAGATATCATCAATGCCAAAGGATTACGGGCGAGACAACAGTCTGCATCAGCTTGCGGAATTTCTTGAGGAGAAAGACCTTGAATACGGTTATGCGACATTCTGGAACTCTCAGGCGGTAACGCTTATTGCAGATTCCAATGTAAAAGTCAGATGTGTTACCGTTGACGGAAATAACGGTGTGGATATATACTTCTATCAGACGAACCGTAAATGGTACGAAGACCAGGAGGGCGTGGACGATTATTTCGTTGCTCTTTCTTCTTATGAAACATCAGTCATCAGAAACAACGCAGAGTGGACGGAACTTAAACAAAAGTATCTTGTTCAAACTTATGAGTGCGGAGATTTCAATATATTTGTGTTTGACACAAATATATTTACAGTCCAGCTTGATTCGGCACAGTAAATAATTATGGAAATTAAAAAATCCGCTCAACGAGCGGATTTTTTGTGTGTTGCCTTGAATAACGCTAATTTAACTTTGAAAGAATAATAAGGAGTGTCCCTTTTGAAAGCGATATCCGTGCCTTGTCGGCTGTTATCTCGTTGCTTACGCCCAAAGGGAAGGAGTCAGTAAGAGAAGAGCCGCAAATCGGATATTTTACGCCTTCTGCGTAAATCCCCTCGGCTTTTTCTCCGTAAGAGAAAAGGGAAAGTGAATATCCTTCCTTTTTAGTTATAGATATTTCACCGGGATTCATAAGAAACGCTTCATTGTCACCGTCGGATATGACTGCTTTTATTCCGCGGCTCTCTGCATATGCCAAAGATTGTATGTTGGCGTATGTATGGTCGAGTCTGCCGGAAAGACCGCCGACTATCGTTATTTCCGAAAAGCCGCGTTTTTCGGTTTCTTTTATGCAAAGCATTGTGTCCGTATCGTCTTTTTCACTCGGGAATTTGATAATGTCCGTATCAGATGGAAATTCTTCCGCTTTGCCGGTGTCAAAATCACCGATAATAAGATCAGGCTTTATGTTTTCTGCCAAGGCTTTTGAAAACGAATTGTCCGCGCAGATTATGAGATCTTCTTTACCGATATCTACCGCTTCTTTGATCTGCGAAGTCAGACAAGGGGTGATGATAACTGCTTTCATAATTATTATTTCTTTTGTGTCAGATGAAGTTTTCAGGCTTTATTGCCTTTTTTTATGAGCTGTTTGCGAACTATGAGAAGCGCTGTAACGACTGCTGCGACAACTGCTGTCATAATGATGAGTTCGAGCCATTCTACATTGGCAATACCGGTTATATCAAATTCGCCTGTTTCTTCGGCCTGGAGCTGTTCAAAGATTTTGGCAACGTCGAATATTACAGCAAGGCAAGCAAGAAGTCCTGCCGCAGGATATATCCATGCAACGTTTGCGGGAGTGTTTTCTTTTATCATTCTTGTGGGAACTTCCGCACGGAAATCAACGGCGGAGCCGACATAGAGAGCAGCTATGACGAGAACTATCGTTTCGGGTACCATGTATGTGGCGTTATATATAAAGGAGTATGAAAGTGCTGCCGCCTTGGGAATGGAAACACCTTCCCAGACCGTCGCTCCGGATATGACGTGGCAAATATAGCGCAAAACGGAAACGAGGATACAACCGAGTGCGAGAGCGGAAGCTTGATTTTTGATGACTTTGCGGAACACACCTGCAAAACCTATAACAGAGAAGGCTATGATATAATCGAGCAGGATTATGGCAATTATGCTTTGCCATGTGGTGAAATATGAAAGCGTTGAAATTCCGATGAGCTGTTGTATTACGCTGTGTACCAAGCCTGCCATAAGTCCTGTACCCACGCCGTAGCGATAAGCGATTATTGCTATCGGAAGGGCGGAGGCGATTGTTACCGAGCCGCCGTAAGGCATATCGGCAATTTTGAGAATGCTGAGAACTGTCGAAAGTGCTATCATAATGGCGCTTTCAGTCAGAACTTTTGCTGTGTTTTTGTTTTTCATTGCGCGAAAAACCTCCTGTAAATGTAAAATTACCGCACTAAAAATGTCGATGTGCGGTAATTATACAAAACAAGAATAGTTTTTATAATCTTCCTACGCCGGCATTATCCGTATCAGGTTAAGGGTTTTCGGAAAATTATCCTCATCTCAGCCGATTCGATTATCAGCACCCCCGACTATTCAGTTGCGGTTATTATATATAATAATATGAAAAGAATTTTTTGTCAATAGTAGCTATATTATTTGTTTTAAAGGATTTTTATGTTTCTTTTGAGCTGAAGTTTTAAAATAAAATGGTATTTTAACGCTCGTTTTTGGCAAACATAATGTTCAAGTGATGAAATTCACAAATTATTAACAAAAAAATATCTGAAAACTATTGACAAAAATCCGTATTGGTGGTAAATTCTTATTATAGATTAGCACTTGAACAAAACGAGTGCTAAAATTAAGTGCAGGTGATAAAATGTCA
>CASFZT010000182.1:758-4556 GCA_949299215.1 uncultured Ruminococcus sp. | reverse complement strand
AAATTCGAAGCAGGAATGCGATTCGCCGCTCTGATTTCATTTTTTCGCCGTTGAATCGCAAAATTTAATGCTGGGAACTAATTTTTCGAGGTTCCCTTATGTTTAATTTATCTGCCTTAATTTTATTACAGGTTCAAGCATTTTGTCAAGTTATGTACGTTGTTTATTATATTTTTGGGCGTTCATTGAAAGTACATTGATTTATCCGGATAAAAAGTATATAATATCTAATAGATGTGTGCAAATTTTTGCCGTATAAATGTGAAAAAAGGCATTTTGAACATTTTTATAAGGAGAGAACACTATTATGACAGAACAAATCAATTCCGAACAGCAGCCGTATGCGATAGAATGTAAAGGGATAACAAAAACATTCGGCTCGGTCATTGCAAATGATAAAATAAATTTATCCGTAAAATATGGTGAAATACTTGCCCTGCTCGGCGAAAACGGTTCGGGCAAAACAACGCTTATGAATATGCTGTCCGGTATTTATCATCCGGACAGCGGAACTATTTATGTTATGGGCAAGCCCGTTGCAATTAATTCACCGTTCGATTCGATAAAGCTTGGCATAGGTATGATACATCAGCATTTTAAATTGGTCGATGCTTTCAGCGCAATGGATAATATTATTGCAGGAACAGACGGCAAGCTAAAGAAACGTTCCATAATAAAGGATGATATTTCAAAGATAAGCAAGCGTCTCGGACTTGATGTTGACCCGGATAAAAAGATATATAATATGTCCGTAAGTGAAAAACAGACGGTGGAAATTCTTAAAGTATTGTACAGGGGCGCAAAGATACTGATATTGGACGAGCCTACTGCTGTGCTTACCCCACAGGAAACAGAAAAGCTTTTTAATATGCTTCGTAAAATGAAGTGCGAGGGTTGTGCAATAATAATTATTACGCATAAATTGAATGAGGTTCTTTCCATAAGTGACAGAGTTACTGTTTTACGAAAGGGACAGTCTGTTGAAACGGTTATTACCGAGCAGACCGATGACAGAAAGCTTACAGAGCTTATGGTAGGTAAGCCTGTAAGTCTTAGCATACAGCGCCCTGCGCCCGAAAACGTACAACCGCTTCTTAATGTGTTCCATCTTTCTGTAAATAAGCCGGATGGTTCTGTCGGTCTTGACGATGTGACATTTGATATATGCAGAGGCGAGATATTAGGCGTTGCAGGTGTTGCAGGCAGCGGTCAAAAAGAGCTTTGTGAGGCAATCGCCGGTCTTGCTCCCGTAAAAGAAGGTGCCGTACTTTATAATAAAGAAAATATTGTAGGAAAAAGTGCAAAGGAGATCATTGAGCTTGGTATAAGCATGAGCTTTGTTCCGGAGGACAGACTTGGAATGGGTCTTGTAGCATCAATGGGCATGACAGGAAATATGCTCTTGAAAACATATAATTCGGGCAAAGGACCTTTCGTAAACCGAGCTCCTGCAAAAGCACTTGCCGATAAGCTTATAACACAGCTTGAAATAAAGACTCCGTCTACCGAGATACCCGTTCGTATGCTTTCGGGAGGTAACGTTCAGAAGGTTCTGCTCGGACGTGAAATAGAATCCAATCCGAATCTGCTTATTACGGCATATCCTGTAAGAGGTCTTGATATAAATTCCGCATATACGATATACGATCTTTTGAATGAACAGAAGAAAAAAGGTGTTGCAATACTTTTTATCGGCGAGGATCTTGACGTTCTGCTTGAACTTGCGGATAAGATCATGGTGCTTTGTCACGGTAAGATAACGGGTATAGTAGATGCAAAAAATGTTACAAAAGAACAGATAGGACTTATGATGGCAGGTAATACGGTGGAGGAGGTGCTTGGAAATGACTAATGCCAAAGTGCATAACGAACCTCTGGTGCGTATTGCCAAGCGCACAGAGGTCGGAAAAAGAAAATCCATGCTGCTGCGTCTTATTTCCGTGCTGGCGGCAATTGTGGCAGGCGGAATATTTATCCTGATAATAGGATATAATCCGTTTAAGGTTTACGGTACAATTATAAGCGGCGCATTTAGTACAGAGATGGCTTTTCAGGCAACCATAAAGGTGATGATACCTTTGCTTATATCCTCGCTTGGCGTTACGCTTGCGTTCAAAATGAAATTTTGGAATATCGGTGCAGAAGGACAGATCATAATGGGCGCTGTTTTCGCATCATATTTTGCTTTGTTCCATAATAATTTACCGCATTGGCTGCTTGTTGTTATAATGCTTGCCGCCGGAATTATCGGAGGAGGACTTTTTGGTCTGCTGCCTGCATTTTTCAAAGCAAAGTTTAATACAAATGAAACTCTGTTTACACTTATGCTTAACTATATTGCACTTAATATAATAGTATGGCTGCGTGACGGTGCATGGGCAGACCCCGAATCGGGAGGTTTTCCAAAAATAGCACGTTTTGTAAAGAATGCTCAGCTTGATAAGGTGTTTGGCATACAGATAGGCTGGATAATCGGTCTGGTGCTTACTGCGGCAGTATTTGTATATCTTAATTATACAAAGCACGGATATGAGATATCGGTCGTTTCCGAAAGCCACGCTACCGCACAATATGCAGGTATGAATCCTAAGAAGATCATGCTGCGTACAATGTTTTTTAGCGGTGCCGTATGCGGTATTGCAGGTATGGTACAGGCAACGGGATCGGATATGACGCTTGCAACTTCTGTTGCAGGCGGCGTAGGTTTTACCGCAATTATTGTTGCATGGCTTGCACAGCTTAATCCTATCGGAATTTTGATAGTGTCATTTTTGTTTTCCGTACTTGAAAAGGGCAGCAGCGTTATGCAGTCATCGTTTGGACTCTCGGTGTATTCTGCCGATGTTTTGCAGGGAATTATTCTTTTCTTTGTACTTGCCGGAGAATTTTTTATCAGATATAAATTCATTTTCCGCGGAAAGGAGAAAAGCTGATGGATATGTTTATTAATTTTCTGATTGCTGCTGTTTTGGCAGGAACGCCACTCCTTTTTGGAACATTGGGGGAAATTCTGAATGAAAAAGCCGGACATCTTAATCTCGGTGTACAGGGTATAATGGCAATAGGTGCTTGCGCAGGATTTATGACGGGTTATAAGACCGATTCGTTGATTGCAGCTCTTACTGCTGCCTTTTTAGCAGGTGCGGCAGCATCTTTGATATATGCGCTTCTTACCATTACATTTATGGCAAATCAGAATGTTACGGGTCTTACGCTTACTATATTCGGAGAAGGTCTTTCAAATTTTATAGGTGAGCATATGCTGACCCGCTCGGAAACAGGTACGTTAAAGCTGCCTGAGGGAATAACCGCACAGCTGAGAAATATAAATATTCCGGTGCTTAGTGATATTCCCGTTGTCGGAAAATTGCTGTTTTCTTATAATATATTTGTTTATATCGGTATAGTTATTGCAGTTTTACTGTATATTTATCTTAATAAAACAAAATCGGGACTTAATCTGAGAACGATAGGCGAAAATCCTGCGGCAGCCGATGCGGTGGGAATACACGTTGTAAGAAGCAAATATATAAATCTTCTTATAGGCGGCGGTATCTGCGGAATAGGCGGTGCATATTGTTCAATGATAATTTGCGGCAGCGTATGGATGAGCGACAGCGTAAATGGTCTTGGCTGGATCGCAGTGGCACTTGTAATTTTCGCAGCATGGAATCCGCTTAAAGCAATTGCCGGAAGCCTTGTGTTCGGTGCATTCAGCGTATTGAAATATTATATGCCTAAGTCGATTATTACACTTCCCAATGCGTTTTATGATATGCTCCCGTTCATTATTACGGC
>CASFZT010000182.1:0-729 GCA_949299215.1 uncultured Ruminococcus sp. | reverse complement strand
ATCTATCAAGCAGTCAAGAGAAAATTCACAGCCAGCATCTTGCGGAATAAATTATTTCCGTGAAGAAAGATAATACTATGCAAAAATCCGTACATTATCTTTTATTTGATAATGTACGGATTTTTATCGGGATGATTGAAATTGTATGCTGAATATGATAGAATGTATATATAATTTATATAGATAGGAAGATTAAATGAAACGATTGGTAATCGGCATGATCGCTCACGTTGACTCGGGCAAAACTACATTGTCCGAGGCACTGCTTTATAAAACGGGGGAGATACGAAAGCTCGGACGAGTCGATCATGGAAACGCTTTTCTTGATACTCATAATATTGAAAAAAGCAGAGGAATAACAATATATTCCAAACAAGCTGTCATACATTATAACGATTCAATTTTTACGCTTCTTGATACCCCCGGACACGTTGATTTTTCTTTGGAAGCCGAACGCACATTACAGATACTTGACTATGCCATACTTGTAATAAGCGGTTCGGAGGGAGTTCAAAGCCATACCGAAACCCTGTGGCGCCTTTTGGCACGATATAATATCCCTGTGTTTATATTTATAAATAAAATGGATATTTCGGATAAAAGCCACGAGGATATTATGTCTGAGCTTACTTCGGTGTTATCCGCATCATGTATTGATTTTTCTGTGATGGATAATTCTTTTTATGAAAATATTGCTTGTTGTAATGACTTTTTAATGAAAGAATATCT
>CASFZT010000181.1 GCA_949299215.1 uncultured Ruminococcus sp. | reverse complement strand
GAATTCGACGTCTCGAGCGCCACGGTCGAACTTGCGGCGCAGGCTTTGGGATGTGAAGCGGGTATGATCGCTAAGTCGGTGACATTTGCGTTGGGCGAAAAGACAGCGCTTATAGTTGCCGCAGGTGATACCAAGATAGATAACGTCAAGTTTAAAGCGTATTTCGGAGTAAAAGCCAAAATGCTGACCTTTGACGAAGTTATCGAAAGGGTAGGATATGCAGTCGGCGGCGTTTGCCCGTTCGGTGTGAATGACGGTACGGAGGTTTATCTTGATGCTTCGCTGAAACGGTATGAATATGTTTACCCTGCCTGCGGAAGCTCAAACAGTTGTGTTAAGCTTTCAATAGCAGAGCTTGAAGAGTTGTCCGGCTATAAGGCTTGGTTGGATGTCTGCAAGGCAAGATAAATAATTTTTTGGATTATGTGTAAAGAAATATGTTGATTTTGTTTAATTTATATGATATAATAAATGTATACTGTTAATGTGTGTGTTTGACATAATAAACTTTTGTTTTAAGGGGTGACTGTACTGTGCAGGAACGAAAAACTATTGCAATAGTTTTTGGTCATATTATAAATGAAATTAATGGCGACCTTTTTGCCGGTATAGTAAGTCAGGCAAAGGCACTGGGATATAATGCGGCGGTATTTTCGCTGTTTTCGCTTAATGATGAACTTCATCCGCATCAGATGGGTGAGGAAAATATATACAGACTGATCAATTTTGATAAGATAGCAGGCGTTATCTATTGCGATAATTCAATATGGGCTGCGGAAATGAGAAAAAGGATAACAGCACTACTTGAAGAGGACGCAAAGGGACGTGTGGTTTGTGTTAATTCCAATGAGCCTCATAATTTTGCCAATGTTATTGTTGATGAAAGAAAGCTTTTTGCAAATGTTGTCGATCATGTTATAGAAGTGCATTGCAAGAAAAAAATATATTGCCTTACCGGCCCCGAACAGTTCGATATATCCCAGCGCAGGCTGGACGGATATAAGGATTCGATGAAAGCACATGGCTTGAATTTTGATGATAGCTTTATTTTTTACGGAGATTTCTGGGAGAATGCCGCTAAGGTGATCGCAGCCGATGTCGTAAGCGGAAAGATCGAAAAGCCGGAAGCGTTTGTCTGCGCAAATGATACAATGGCAGTAAGCCTTTGTAATTCACTTATTGAACTTGGAGTGAATGTTCCGGGTGAAATTATTGTTGTTGGATATGATTTTATTTCCGAATCATATGAAAATCAGCCCGCACTTACTTCGTTTGAAATTTCAAACCGTAATATCGGTGAAAAATGTGTGCTTGAGCTGCATAATATCATTATGGGTAAAGAGCCGGAAGGCTTGTGCTGCGATGTGGGTTCAATAATACATGGAGAAAGCTGTGGCTGCGGCAAGGATATCAATATTATAAAGAAATTGGGTAAGGCAGCACGTATTAGACATGAGAGGGAAGAATTTATACTGTCAAGTGAAATGATCGAAAGGCTTACTGCGTCTGAAAGTGTTGAGATGTGTCTGCATAGAGTATGTGAAAATATGTATCTTATCAACGATATTGCACAGTTTGCATTGTGTCTGGACGAAAAATGGGATTTATTCAGTGAGGATGATACGGAATATTCCGGTTCGGGTTATTCCGATATCGTGAATATGCGTGTGTATTATAAGTCGGTGATGAATAGTAAGGTTTGTAATGAACCTTTTTCTTCAAAGGATATGTTTCCCGAGCATATGTTAAGAGATGACAGACCTGTGTGCTGTTATTTTACACCGCTTCATTTTGGCGACAGATGCTTTGGATATACAGTTGTGGAATATAATTCTGATAATGTTACACATGAAAAGACCTTTCGTACATGGATAAAGAATATAAATGCCTCTTTGGAATATATTCGTGTGAAGGAAAGATTGAATGTTATTAATAATCGTTTGTTTATAGGTTCTATCCGTGATTCTCTTACCGGTATTTATAACAGACGCGGTTATGAAAAATATTCCGACGAGATATTTAATGCGGCAAAGGAAGAGCATAAGAAAGTATTGCTTGTAGCGGTTGATATGGATAACCTTAAATATATTAATGATACGTTTGGTCATGCAGAGGGAGATAATGCGCTTACCGTAATTGCGCAGTCGCTCCAGTCGTGCAGCGGAAACAGCGAAAAATGTGCACGTGTGGGCGGCGATGAATTTGTAATTATCGGCTGCTATGATTATGTCGATGAAACTCCGGAATTTTATAGACGCAGGATACAGGGATATCTTTCAAGATATAACGATATGTCCAAAAAGCAGTACCTTGTTGAAGCAAGCATAGGCTGCTTCTGCGATTATCCGGACAGCTATGACAATATTGATACCTGCTATAAAATTGCGGATAAGCTGATGTATGAAAATAAAGTTTCACGCCGAAAGAACAGACAAAATTAAAATATACATAGCAATTAAAAAGCATAGACGGTGCAAATTTACCGCCTATGCTTTTATTGTTTCTAAAATTACTCCGAAACAGTCACGTATCCAGTATGTAGGAAAAAGATACCATGCGGTAGGAGCAGATGCCGCAGAGCTTTCAAGTCCGAGCCGCTTTGCGTATAGCTGCGCCCTGCATTGGTGAAATTCATTTGTTGCAATTACAACATCACCGCTTATACCTAGAGAATCCATGATTGTCTTTGAATTGAGTATGTTTTCGTATGTGTTAAAGGAGTTGTCCTCCTTGATAAGCCGATCGGGGGAAATCCCCTTGTTTGTAAGCTCACGGTACATACATTCCGCTTCGCTTATAAGCTCATCATCACCTTGACCACCCGAAAGGATCGCAATGGCGTCGGGATTGGAGAGTAGATATTCATATGCCGCATTGATGCGTTTTGCAAGCATAAGTGATGGACGTTCTCCTTTAACACGGCAGCCGAGAACGATAACTGTCTGTTCGCTGCCTGTCGGTTTTTTATTTGCAGCCGATATCATGGCGCATGACGCTATGATTACGATTATTATTCCGGTAACGGCAAGCACTCCAATAACTATGGAAATGATTTTTACAGGTTTTGAGGAAAAGGGTATCTTGTGCCATATAAGAGTAAGCGGCATGAGAAGTGCAAAGACGACCATGCCGAAAGTGTTTCCCTCATTCAGTATCCCGACGAAAACAGGGATAAGAAATATTATAAAGCCTGCCGCCGATAATATGAATAAGCATATCTGTATTATGCTGCATTTTGTCTGAATATCAAGCATTTATAGCCTCTTTTAAAGCCTTGGCGAGCTGGTCGGGACAGGAAGTACCCCTGCCGTTGCAGTCAATGTCGGAAAGCCTTGCAATTGCTTCTTCTGCTTTCATACCGACAACAAGTGCGGAAACGCCTTTTGTGTTTCCGTTGCAGCCACCTGTGAATTTAACGTTTTTAATAGTATGATCGTCCGAAAGCTCCAGAGTGATGTTTCTTGAACATACTCCTTTCGGTGTGTAGTTATATACCATTTTTACAGCATCCTTTCGTGGATATTAATATCAAGAGTACCGATACTTTCGAATTTGATGATCGGTATATTTATAACTTAGGCAATATGTCCCACGCCTCTAAGGCGGCGGATTCCATATTCAGTTTCAGTTTGGGTTCAATCCCCAACTGAAACTTCATCGCAGCTTCGCTGCGGCTTGCCACGTTAAATGACGGGGCAAGCCGCTTATTTAACTTTTGCGGTTTTATGCAAGATTATTCTGTGATGGGTGAAATTCTTGCAACACCCGATTCGACAGCTGCTTTTGCAACAGCGTCTGCAACAATTACCGCTACA
>CASFZT010000180.1 GCA_949299215.1 uncultured Ruminococcus sp. | reverse complement strand
GGCAGGCTTTATTGGGAGTTACTCTTTTTGTCTCTTTTTACAAAAATATCATTGCTTTTTCTCTTTTTTGCCTATTGACATTTCACCGTAGGACTTTTAAAATGATAAATTATATTTTAAACCTTGCTTGTATGCAGGCTTATTTGTTTTTTACCATGCTTTTCCCTTATTCTAAGGTAGTAGAAAAAGCACTTTACCGTCGGTACGCTCATTAATGCTGCATAAAGCAAAAAGAACACAATTTGCAGATATTCGTCAGTGATCCAAAGCTGATAATCCGCCACAAGCTTTTTTCTTGCGTCGGAACGTATAATGACGGGGCAAGCCCCTTATTGAAAGTAAAATGTTTCCGCACTGCGTGAAAGTCTGTAAAACTGTCACCTCTGCTGCGAAAGCTCTTTTATTTCAAGATTTGTCTTGCCGTGCGAAAAGTACCGGCATGACATATACTTTTTCATCATTCTGCCGTTTTTAAGCATCTGCTTTTCCTCTTCGGGAGTATAGATGGAATGGTTTTTACTTTTTTCGACAAACTGAAGACAGCACAGTCGGATTGACAGTGCTGTCTTATATGATAAGTCAAATGCTTCTTTATGAGGTGCCCCGTTTGTTCGCTGTCGACAATCTGAAATTTTATCGTATGAAATTCGTATATATTTTCTGTTCCTTTTGAGGGATACCGTATTTTTCTTTGCCGAGAGCAATGCTCTTCATGAGGAAAACCATGTTACGTGCAAGCGTCCTCATGCATTGCAGACCCTCTGCGTCCTGTGCTGCATCGGCAGCATTGCCGCCGTGTATGCTGTTCCAGTATTGTCCCGGAGCGATGGGCATACCGGATATTGAAAAGTATTTGTTAAGCTCGTCAAATGTTGCGGAAAGACCGCCTCGTCTTGCGGAAACCACCGATGCGCCTACTTTCATTGTCTTGTCAAAATGAGTGCTGTAAAACAGACGGTCAAGACAGGCAACAAGAGTTGCATTTGCTGATGCGTAATAAACAGGACTGCCTACAACAAGGCCGTCACATTCCTCAAATTTCGGTGCAAGTTCGTTTACAATATCATCTATGGAGCATTTTCCTGTCTGAGAGCACTGACGGCAAGCGATACAGCCTCTTATTGCTTTGTTTCCTATATGTACTATTTCCGTTTCAATGCCGTTTTCCGCAAATATCTTTTCCATTTCGGAAAGTGCGGTGAATGTACTTCCGGCAGTGTGCGGACTTCCGTTTAAAATTAAAACCTTCATAAGCAAATACCTCCGTTTATATAGATTAATTTATATTATAGCTTAGTTAAAATAAAAATGCAAATAAAGCGTAATCAGTATATCCAAACTTTGTAAAAATACTACAAAAAATTTTTAAGAGATTAGTCAATTATACAAAATTAATTTTAGGTATACGTTTAAGTCCTTGACTATTTTGCATAAACATATTATTATGTAAACGTTATCACGGATGGGAGGAACATTGATATGGTAAAAGTGAAAAAAGCGGCTGTGCTTTTGATTGCCGCAATGCTGTGCTTTTCCTGCACCGGCTGCGGGAAGTCTGATGCGTATTATGAGGAAAGAGGAATAAGAAATATTTCGTCGGCGGAGCTTGTGTCAGATATGGATATGGGTTGGAATCTTGGAGATACGCTTGATGTGTGCGCTGCAGACCGTGACGGTGACGGCATGGTAAATGAAGTACCCGAAGACGGTGGCAAGGTAGACGAAACCTTGTGGGGAAACCCAAAGGCAACAAAGGAGCTTTTTGATAAAATGAAGGCGGACGGCGTGGATTTGGTGAGGATACCCGTCACATGGAGAGATCATATAGGCGAAGCGCCGGATTATAAAGTTGACGAGGAATGGATGGCAAGAGTTCATGAGGTGGTGGATTATGCGATCGACAATGAAATGTACGTTATATTGAACGTGCATCATGACGGAGGCGGAGATCCGCAGTTCGGTGCATGGATAATAGAAACCGCAATAAATGATTATGACGGATTTGCCAAGAAATATACCGCTCTCTGGAAACAGATAGCGGCAGAGTTTGAGGATTATTCCGACTACCTTATTTTTGAGTCAATGAATGAGGTAGGCTTTGATAAGCTGGGCGAAGACGAAGCGTATGAAATGATAAATAAGATAAATCAGCTTTTTGTCGATACGATACGTTCAAGCGGCGGAAACAATCCGAAAAGACATCTTCTTATCGCAGGCTATTGGACGGATATTGCCAAAAGCTGCGACGATCGGTATAAAATGCCGGAGGATCCCGAAAACAGATGTATTCTTTCAGTGCATTACTATACACCCTGGGAGTTCTGCACAACAAATCTTCAGCATACATGGGGTACGAAAAGTGAAGTGAATACTCTTAAAAACAAGATAAAGCAGCTTAAGACCACATTTATCGATAACGGCATTCCGGTTATTATAGGAGAGTACGGCACAGGAGCGTCAAATGATACCGCAAGCCGCATACTTTTCAATAATACACTTGTTTCGGAATGCCGTGCAGCAGGTATACCTTGCTGCATCTGGGATAACGGAACGGTCGTTGACAGAAATACATATGAGTGGATAACGGAAGGTATGCTTGAAGGATTGCAGGAAAATTCTTAAATAAAAATGATACGCACGTCTTTTTGCAGACGTGCGTCAGCTTTTTTCGACAAGTTGATAGGATCATTTTCGACTCTCTTTTTATTTTTAGTATATCGAGATATTCATTATATTAAATCCTTCATATAAAACCGAAATGCGTCTGCCGTCGGCATGACTTGCATAAAAGCTGTCATCCGATCTGCTGTAATCAACGTTAAAGCCATTATCAATACATTCCTGTACATACTTGCTGAAATCTTCCGGTGGTGTGTTGCATATCCGGCAGGAAAAATGACGGCTCGTTTCGGAATCGATAACGCCCATATTGGATTTTGGCACGGGCAGGTCGGCAGATATCGGATTTTGGGGTATTTCGATCATATGTGCCTCAAGAGGTGTGTCAAAACTTATGCTCATTACATCGCTGTAATAGTTCAGTTCAAGAAGATACCCTTCTGAATTATAAGCCCGATAACCGTAGTCTTTTTTGGCATCAATGTTAAAGCCTGCATTTTGACAAGTCTTTATGTAATCGGTAAGCTGTTTTTCGGAAACATTGTACAGATCAATATACATCCTGTCAAGATTGTTTGAAAGGACATTTCCTTTGCTTGTGGGAGGTTCGGGAAGATGCTCTGCGAGAATAATCTCTTCCCAAACTATATCATGCGCTGCCGGAATGTCTGTGGTAAGTTCCGTTGCCAAAAGCATTACTACGGAAAGAACTGTCGGGATAATATAACGCAGTCTGCTTTTTATTTTCTTTACAAGCTTCATCACGAATGCGGTCACAGACGCCGCAGCTCCGATGATTGCCGTTGTTATGGATATGTAAGCGTCCTGATAATACAACTCTTCGATTGAAAGAAGATAACAAAGCGACAGCGTAAGCATAAACATACAAAACATTACACTCAGAAATTTTTTTAAGGCAGATTTTGCTTGATTTGTTTGTATCTTTCTTTTGATTGAATTGCCGGCAATATCGGATAAAAGGTATTCCGTATTGCAAAATTCACATTCAACGATGTCCTTTGAAACATCTATATTAAGTTCTGCACCGCAGTTTTTGCATTTTATTCCGTGGGAATTTTTCATGGCAGCTCCTTTGATATTTTTAATATATAACTTAGGCAAGATGTCCCCCGCCTCTAAGGCGGCGGGTTCCATATTCAGTTTCAGTTGGGGTTCAATCCCCAACTGAAACTTCATCGCAG
>CASFZT010000179.1 GCA_949299215.1 uncultured Ruminococcus sp. | reverse complement strand
ATGAAATTCGAAGCAGGAATGCGATTCGCCGCTCTGATTTCATTTTTTCGCCGTTGAATCGCAAAATTTAATGCTGGGAACTAATTTTTCGAGGTTCCCGAAATATATTTCAATAGCGGCAGACGGAAAAGATCTTACCGAAGCACAGGCGGAGGACGCCATGAATATCATAATGTCAAATGCCGCAACAGATGCTCAGATAGCATCGTTTTTGTCATTGCTTAGGGCAAAGGGCGAAACAACGGAGGAAATTACGGGCTTTGCAAGAATAATGCGCCGCAAGGCAAAGAAAGTTCCCGGAACAAGATCGGCAGTCGATATTGTAGGTACAGGTGGAGATTTAGCAAATACGTTCAATATTTCCACAACATCTTCTTTTGTGATATCGGGAGCAGGTCTGAAGGTCGCAAAGCACGGCAACAGAAGCGTGTCTAGCAAAAGTGGTGCTGCGGATGTGCTGGAGGCTTTGGGTGTGAAGATAGGTCTTACGGCAGAGCAGGCGGCAGAGTGTGCCGAGAAAAACGGAATAGCATTTTTGTTTGCACAGTCATTTCACGGAAGTATGAGATTTGTAGGTCCCGCAAGACGTGAAATGGGCATAAGAACAGTGTTTAATATATTGGGACCGCTTGCAAATCCCGCAATGTCCGATTATATATTGCTTGGCGTTTATGATGAAAGCTTGCTTGAGGTAATGGCAAATGTGCTTATGAATTTGGGCGTAAAAGGCGCTATGATAGTTTACGGAAACGGACTTGATGAGGTTACCGTATGCGGAGAAACGACCGTGTGCGAATTAAGGGACGGCAAGATAATAAAGTATAAGATAAAGCCGGAAGATTTCCATATGAAACGTGCAAATGAATCGGAAATAAAGGGAGGTACACCTGCCGAAAATGCCGCAGCAACACTTAGAATATTGAACGGTGAGGAAAGAGGAGCAAAGAGGGATATAGTCCTTCTTAACGCAGGCTGTGCGATCTATTGTACGGGTGCTGCAAAGACGATAGAAGAAGGCATAAAAATGGCGGCTGATTCGATTGACAGCAAAGCGGCATATGAAAAATTCAGAATGATGAAAGAGTTTACCTGTGCGGTTTCTTCCGAGTGATAAAGAGGGATGAGGTTGTTTTATGATACTTGATGATATAACCGAAAAACGCAGAATACAGCTTGACAGAGAAAAACAGATGATTCCGTTTGATAAAGTAAGATCGAAAGCGGAAAGAGAAACGTGTAAATATGCGTCGTTTTCGGCAGCATTGAAAAAAGACGGTATATCAATAATTTCCGAGGTTAAGAAAGCATCTCCTTCAAAGGGTGTGATACAGCCCGATTTTGACCCTGTAAGAATTGCAAAGGAGTATGAAAAAAGCGGAGCTGATGCAGTGTCTTGCTTAACGGAGGAATTTTATTTCCAAGGCTCGTCCGAATATTTCGGAGCAATAAGAAAAGAGATAAAAATCCCGATGCTCAGAAAGGATTTTATCATTGATCCGTATCAGATATACGAAGCAAAAGTAATGGGGGCGGATGCAGTGCTGTTGATAGCCGCAATTTTGAGCGATAAGGATATGAGAGAATTTAAACTTATTGCCGAGAGTCTGGGAATGGATATCCTTGCGGAAGTCCATGATGAAAATGAGCTTATGCGTGTGCTGGAAATGGATTTTGAAATAATCGGTATAAATAACCGTAATTTAAAAACATTTGAGGTGACGGTGAGAAATACCGCAAATCTTGCAAAGCTTATACCGGGTGACAGAATTATTGTTTCGGAAAGTGGGATAAAGAATGTGCGGGATATGAAATTTGTGTATGATAACGGCGCAGATGCCATGCTTGTGGGAGAAACATTGATGCGCAGCGGAAATATAGCAAAAACGATAACGGAATTGAGGAGCTTTTTATGATAAAGCTTAAATTATGCGGAATAAGACGTGACGAGGATATTGAAATTTTAAACCGTCTTTCAAAAGAAAAGCTTTGCCCCGATTGGATTGGCTTTGTTCTTGCGCAGGGTTATCGCAGAACCATTTCCCCCGAACAGGCTGCAGAGCTTTATGCTAAGCTTGAAAGTAAGAATAGTGTAAAGGCAGTGGGGGTTTTTATAAATCAGAGTGCGGAATATGTTGCCGCAAGCGCAAATAGAGCAGGACTTAAAGTTTGTCAGATGCATGGCGATGAAGATGAGAGGTTTATACAACGGCTGAGAAAGCTTTATGACGGCGAGATATGGAAAGCCGTGCGTGTCAGAACGGCAGAGGATATTTTGGTGGCGGATAAATTAAGCTGCGATAAGCTTCTGCTTGACAGCTTCAGCGAATCGTCATATGGCGGTACGGGGAAAAAAGCCGACTGGGAGCTGATAAAAAGCGTTTATGTAAATAAAAAATTCTTTCTTGCAGGAGGAATAAATGCCGATAATCTGAATGAAGCGTGTGAGAAAATTCATCCATACGGTATTGATATTTCAGGCGGTACTGAAACGGACGGAGTTAAAGACGAAGCAAAAATAAGAAGAATACTTGAAATTATGAGAAGGTACGGAAAGGAGCAGATTTGCTGTGAATAAGAAAGGCAGATACGGAATTTACGGAGGACAATATGTTCCCGAAACGGTTATGAATGCAGTATCGGAGCTTGAGGAAGCATATAACAGATATAAAAATGATGAAGATTTTATAAATGAGCTTAAAGCATATTATCGTGATTATGCAGGCAGACCGTCACTTCTTTATTATGCGGAAAATATGACAAAGGATATGGGCGGAGCAAAAATTTATCTTAAAAGGGAGGATCTGAATCATACGGGTTCGCATAAGATAAACAATGTTCTGGGTCAAATATTGCTTGCAAAAAGAATGGGCAAGAAAAGAGTTATTGCAGAAACCGGAGCAGGTCAGCACGGCGTTGCAACAGCTACCGTGTGTGCTTTGTTCGGAATAGAATGTCATGTTTATATGGGGGCGGAGGATGTTAAACGCCAGTCGCTTAATGTGTACAGAATGGAATTGTTGGGTGCAAAAGTCACTTCCGTACACAGCGGTACATCTACTTTGAAAGATGCAATAAATGAAGCAATGCGTGATTGGGCATCGAATATTTCAACTACATTTTATTGCATAGGTTCTGTTATGGGACCGCACTCGTATCCCGAAATGGTGCGTGATTTTCAGAAGATAATTTCCGAAGAGATAAGAGAGGATATGCTGAAAAAGGAGGGCAGACTTCCCGATTGCATTGTTGCTTGTGTCGGCGGCGGATCAAATGCCATGGGTTCGTTTTATGACTTTATAGAGGATAAGAATGTCCGTCTTGTAGGTGCGGAAGCAGCAGGAAAGGGAGTTGATACAACACTTCATGCCGCTACCGTGGCAAAAGGAACGACCGGTATTTTTCATGGTATGAAGTCTGTGTTTTTGCAGGACGATTTCGGACAGATAGCTCCCGTGTATTCAATTTCCGCAGGACTTGATTATCCCGGAATAGGTCCGGAACACGCATACCTTTACGAAACAAAGCGTGCGGAATATGTACCGATAACCGATGAGGAAGCGGTATGCGCATTTGAATATCTTTCTAAAACGGAAGGGATCATTCCTGCAATAGAATCTGCTCATGCTGTAGCATATCTTGAAAAACTTATGCCTGTGACAAATAAAGAAGATATTGTAGTTGTAAATCTTTCGGGAAGAGGTGACAAAGATACTGAAAGATTACTGCAGCTTCTTGTATAAATTTTCCTCACATATTAAAGGTATTTTTGTTACAATAATTGCAGAGAATACTACAGAGGATTAAAGATAAATGGAAGAAAGATTTGTATTAAAAGAAGAATTTATAAAACAGGCT
>CASFZT010000178.1 GCA_949299215.1 uncultured Ruminococcus sp. | reverse complement strand
AATAACTTTATTAAAAATTCAATTAAAGAAACACAGAATATAATGTTTCAAGGTGTTTCAGACCGAGATATGATTGCATTAACGGAAATTTTGATAAAAATAAAAAATAACATGACCGATGGAGATATAAAGTTATGAAAAAATTACTGCCCTACTTTAAACCATATTGGTGGATTGCGCTTCTCACGCCTTTAACGATGATCGGAGAAGTAGTCATTGATCTTATACAGCCTAAGCTTATGTCCTCTATTGTAGATGATGGTGTGCTTGCCGGGAATATGGATTACATTATATCCACCGGAATAAAAATGCTTATTTATGCCATTATTGGCGGTATTTGCGGTGTAGGCTCGGCTGCGTTCAGCGGTATGACCGCACAAAATTTTAGCTGCGACCTTAGAAATGATGTTTTTCGCAGGGTTACTGCATTGTCTTTTCAGCAGACGGATAAATTCACTACCGGATCACTTGTTACAAGGCTTACAAATGATATAACCGCTGTTCAGCAATTTGCAGATATGCTGCTAAGAATGTTCGTACGTTCACTTATGTTATTCAGCGGCGGTATTGTTATGATGCTTAGTCTTGATATTTCATTCGGCGTTGTTCTTGTGTGTGCTTTACCTGTTGAAATTATCATAATGATATGGCTTTTAAAAAAAGCATCGCCTATTTTCAGTCAAGTGCAAAAAAAGCTTGATACCGTAAATAATATTGTACAGGAAAATGTAAGCGGAGCACGTGTCGTAAAAGCGTATGTACGTGAGAATTATGAGGATATGCGTTTTGGAAAAGCCAATGATGATCTTATGAATACAAATCTTAAGGTACAGAGGATCATGGCGATCATGAATCCCCTGCTTTCGATCATACTGAATATCTCGGTAGTTGCAATTATCTATATAGGTGGACTTCAGGTAGAAGCCTCAAATGTTCTCGGAAGCGGAATGCAGGTCGGCGATGTTATGGCGGCAATTACATATATTACACAGATACTAATGGCTATAATGATGTGCAGCATGATGTTTCAGTCTGTATCAAGAGCAAATGCAAGTGCAAAAAGAATTGCAGAAGTTCTTGATACCGAGCCTGTTATAAATGATGGCTTGTCACAAAACGACAATTGTTTAAGCGGCGGCTCTGTTACATTCAGAGGTGTGAGTTTCCGCTATCCGGAGGCTAACGGCGAGCCTGTACTTAAAGGAATTTCCATTGACATCAAGCCGGGAGAAAGCTTTGCTATTCTCGGTGCTACAGGTTCGGGAAAATCGTCATTTGTAAATCTTATACCACGTTTTTACGATGCTACGGAGGGTGAAATTTTAGTTGACGGTATTTCCGTAAAGGACTATAAGCTTGAAGAACTGCGTGACAAAATAGGTATGGTTTTGCAAAAAAGCGAATTATTCTCGGGAACTGTTGCCGAAAATATACGCTGGGGATGTAAAACTGCTTCCGATGAAGAAGTTATCGCTGCGGCCAAAATTGCACAGGCGGATGAATTTGTATCAAAAATGCCAGACAAATATCAAAGCGTTATCGCTGAAAAAGGCGCAAGTCTTTCAGGAGGTCAGAAACAGCGTATTTCAATTGCAAGGGCTATTCTTAAAAAGCCGGAGATATTGATTTTTGATGACAGCACATCTGCGCTTGACCTTGGAACAGAAGCAAAGCTTCAAGAGGCGCTTAAAGAAAATCTAAAAGGCACTACCGTTATAAAAATTGCTCAAAGAATTGCAAGTGTAAAAAACTGTGACCGTATAGCAGTGCTTGAAAACGGTATGCTTGCTGCTGTCGGAACGCATGAGGAGCTTCTTCTTAACAGTGAAGTTTATCGTGACATTTACCGTTCACAGCAGAAAGACGTCGCACTTTAAATGAAGGAGTGAATTTTTTAATGTCTGCAAACAATAACACACAAAATCCGCCGCCCATAAGACCTATGAACAGAGGTCCAGGACCTGTTATGAATGTTGAAAAGCCGCAGGATGCGATCGGTACTCTAAAAAAGCTTATAAAATATATCGGTTCAAGCAAAAGTATTTTTATCGGACTTATCCTTATCATGCTTGTTATCACAGTTCTTAACCTTGCCGCACCTTCTCTCCAGCAAAGAGCTATCGATTCAATTTCCGTCAAAAATGAAAGCGGCTCATCATATGTTGATTTTGCAGTGCTTGGTTACAACTTGACACTTTTAGTCGGAGTATACTTATTAAATGCAATTTTTACATACGGACAGGGTATATTTTCTGCACGACTTTCACAATACACCGTACAGAAGATGCGTAAGGATCTATTTGCTAAGCTTGTACGTCTTCCGATAAAGTATACAGACACTCATCAGCACGGTGATCTTATGAGCCGTATGACAAATGATGTTGAAAATATTTCAAACACTATCTCTCAATCAATAGGCTCGCTTATTTCAAGCGTTCTTACGGTCATAGGTTCATTTATCATAATGCTTTGTTATTCCCCACTGCTCACATTAATAAGTGTTTCAACAATTATTCTTACTGTTATTGTAAGCGGATTTATGAGCAAAAACATGAGAAAATATTTCGTAAAACAACAAAAGCTTCTTGGTGAGTTAAATGGTCATATTGAAGAAACTGTTTCTGGATACCGCACAGTTGTTGCATATAACAAGCAAAACGATGCAGCAGAAAAATTTGACAGCATAAGCAGTGAACTTAAAACAGCAGGTATCAAAGCGCAGATATTTAGTGGTGCGATGGGTCCGTCTATGAACGTAATTTCAAATATAGGATTTCTTCTTGTGGCAGTGTTCGGAGGAAAGCTTGCTTTTGACGGTATAATTACTATAGGCACAATACAGGCGTTTATTCTTTACACCAAACAATTTTCGCGTCCTATAAATGAGATTGCAAATCAGTATGCAATGATACAGACTGCAATTGCAGGAGCTGAGCGTGTATTTGAAATTATGTCAGCAGAAACCGAAAATGAAGCTGCCGAGCTTGAATTTAAGGCAGAAAATGTAAATGGCAACATAAAATTTAACGATATCTGCTTTTCGTATGTACCGGAAAAACCCGTACTTCGGAATTTTAATCTTGAAATTAAGCAGGGTGAAAAAATTGCTATCGTAGGTGCAACCGGTTCGGGAAAAACTACTGTCGTAAACCTTCTTACGAGATTTTATGAACAGAACAGCGGCACTATTTCAATAGACGGAATTGATATATCCAAGGTAAGCAAATCAGAGCTGCGCAGATCCATTGCAATTGTACTTCAGGATACAATTCTATTTAATGATACTATTGCACAAAATATAAGGTATGGTAATCTTGAAGCGGACAACGATGCACTTATTTTTGCTTCCGAATCGGCAAACGCGGATACATTTATCGACCGACTTCCGCAGGGATATGAAACCATTCTTTCCGAAAGCGGCGGCAATCTTTCACAAGGTCAGCGACAGCTTCTTTCCATTGCACGTGCCGTTCTTAAAGACCCGAAGATACTTATTCTTGACGAGGCTACATCAAGTGTTGACACAAGAACGGAAATGCATATTCAATCTGCTATGGTTGCGCTCATGAAAAATCGAACTAGTCTTATTATCGCACATCGTCTTTCCACGATTCGTGATGCCGATAAGATCGTTGTTGTAGATAACGGACAGGTCATTGAATCAGGAAGTCATGATGAGCTTATTAAAAATCACGGTGCGTATTTCAGACTTTATCAGAATCAGTTTGAGGGCATTGCGACGTAATTTTATGTGGTAAAATTTTTATCGGTATAAATTTAAATTAAGGAGTAATTTTATGACAAACAACGAAATTTTTTCTCACATCGATCACACTCAGCTTAAGGCTGTTTCAACTAAGTCTGATATAGACATTCTTTGCAAGGAA
>CASFZT010000177.1 GCA_949299215.1 uncultured Ruminococcus sp. | reverse complement strand
TTTTTCATGCGTAAAATTTATCCTTATTTTTTATTTGAAATTTTGCGGTATACCGCAGGCTTTACATATGTATAGCGTGTAGCCTTGCCTGCGCTTTCCGCATGACCTATGAAAAGATAGCCGCCCTCTTTTGTAACATCATAAAATCTGTTAATAAGAGCGTTTTTGGTTTCTGCCTCAAAATATATCATTACATTGCGGCAGCTTATAAGATCATACGGCTTTGTACAAACTATCTTGTCCATAAGATTGAATTGCTTGAACTCCACCATATTACGTATTTTCGGAATGACTTGGTATGTGCCATCGGGCAGTTTTGTAAAATATCTGCGCAGCCAATCCGCAGGTACGTCTTTTACCATATCCTCGGTATAGACCGCCGCCTTTGCCTTTTTCAGGACATCGGTATCCAGATCGGTAGCGAGTATCTTCAAATTCCACATTCCTGCCTTTGCACCGAAATATTCGTCCATTGTCATAACTATACTGTACGGCTCCTGTCCGGTGGACGAAGCGGCGCACCATATACGCAGATCGTGATCCTTTACCGTGCGTTCAAGATAGGGAAGCACCGTGCTTTTCAGATACTCAAAATGCTCCGGCTCACGCAGGAAGTATGTATGATTGGTGGTGAGCTTATTCACAAGCTGCATAGTTTCTTTGCCCGTCTTGTCCGCAAAGGCAAAATCTATAAATTCCCTGAACGATTTAAAGCCTCTTCCGCTTATATAATTTGAAAGACGGCCTTCAATAAGGACACGCTTTTTTTCAAGATTTATGCCGTAATTTGTTTTCATATATGCAACAAGCCGGAGAAAATCATCATCTGTAAGTTTTATCATTTGACAAAGCTGTCCTCCCTTTTGTAAAAATTGTTCCTGTACGGCTTTTAGTTTACGGATATAAGCTTTCCGCAGTCAAGGAGAAGCTTTATTCCGTCATTGGAATTGATAATATTTTTTATATATCTGTTTGCGTTGACATTTTTTGAGTCGGGAACCTTGCTTATGCTGCTTTTCTCGACCATAACAACTTCCTGTACTCTGTCAACGATAACTCCGACCTGCGTACCGTTCTCAAATTCAAGGACTATTATGCAAGTTCTGTCGTCATACGGTATTTCTTCCATACCAAAGCGCTTTCTTATGCTTATAACGGGCACTACCTTTCCTCTGATATTTATAACGCCCTTGATATAATCGGGTATCTTAGGCACAACTGTGATCTGTTCGATACCGATAATTTCATTTACAAACTCAATTTCAACGCCGTATACTGAATTGTCTATGTTAAAGAAAAGCACCTCCGTGCCATCGGCAGCAAATGCGGTTTTATTTTCGGAAGCGGAATAAACAGGATTTTCCATTTAATTTATCTCCCTTTCATATCAGAAATCATTTATAATGTAATTTACGTCAAGAATGATCGTAATGGAGCCGTCGCCCAGTATGGAACAGCCTGCCATACCGTTCTGCTTTACATTGAAATTGTTGAGCAGAGGTGAGAACGGCTTTACAACTACCTGCTGTTCGCCGATAAGCTCATCCGCAAAGATGCAGGCACATTTATTTCCCGATTCAACAAGTATAACTATACCCTCATACAAGTCCTCTGTAACGGGAGTAAGGTCGTAAAGCTGATATAATCTGATAAGCGGGAAGCATTCCCCTCTTATCATTATCATTTCTTTGCCGTCCGTATCGTGTACAATCTGCGATGGCTTTACCTTGAAGGATTCTCTGATGGAATTTATCGGAATGGTAAAGATAGACTGTCCTACAGAAACCTCCATACCGTCAACAATAGAGAGTGAAAGCGGTATCTTTATAATAAACCTGCTGCCCTCGCCCCATTTTGAGTCTACCGACACGCTGCCGCCTATCTTTTCGATATTTTTTCTTACAACGTCCATACCGACGCCTCTTCCGGAATACTCTGTTACCTGCTCGTTTGTAGAGAAACCGGGGAGCATTATCATATTGAATATTTCTTTATCGGTATATTCATCGGCAGGCTTTGTAAGCAGACCGTTCTTTTCAGCCTTTGCAAGAACCTTCTGTGCATTTATGCCTGCGCCGTCGTCTGCTATCACGATAATTACCTCGCCCGAAGCATTGTAAGCGGAAAGCGTAATCTTTCCCTTTGCAGGCTTGCCTCTTGCTATACGTTCCTCTACGCTGTCCTCAATACCATGATCCATAGAATTTCTGACCATATGCATAAGCGGATCGTTGAGCTGGTCGATAATGGACTTGTCGACCTCTGTTTCCTCTCCCTCAAACACAAGGTCAACGTCCTTATTAAGCTTGACCTTCATATCCCGGACGATACGTGTCATCTTATTGAACGCACCGGATATCGGCACCATTCGTATTGACATAACAGTATCCTGAAGCTCGGAATTAAGCTTGCGGAGCTGTCTTGCGGCTTTCTGGAAATTATCAAGCCTGAGTCCTTTAAGATCTGGGTTTGATGTTACCATAGCCTCGGTAATAACTATTTCTCCGACAAGGTCAAGAAGTGTATCAAGCTTATTGAGGTTTACGGATATAAGCGACTGTTTTGTGCCGCCTTTATTTGAAAGCATATTGTTTATCTGCTCGACCGACTTTCCTCCTGCTGCGGCAGGTGCAGGTTTTGCGGAGCCCTCCCGTGTGGCTGCGGCAGGTGTGCTTTCCTTTGAGGGAGCTGAAGCTGTCTGACGAGCTGCATTTTCCGCAGCAGGTGCAGCAGATGCCGGGGCAGAAGCGGCAGCGCCCGTTGAAATCACTTCGCATTTATGTACATTCGGGCTGGATATTATCGTTCTTATAATATCCTTTGGTGAATCGGACGTAAATGTAATGATAAATCCGTTCTGTATGATATTCTGTGCGGTATCGGTATTATTTTCAATATCCGCAGGGGTATATGAAAGCGTATCGCACTTGTTCTTGATATTATTTATAACGATAAGGGCGCGCAGATTTTCCATCTTGCAGTCCTCTTCAAATGCAACCTTAACGGTAATATCTCCGACAAGGCTTATTTCGGAGCCCATTTCAAGCACTTCATAGGACTTAACGTTTGAAGTATCCGCAATGGCGGAAAGTATGGAATCGACATCTGCGTCAACGGACGGTCTGAATTTGATAATAAATCCGTTTTCGATAATTGTCTTTGAGCTGTCGGGGTTTGTTTCGATATCGGCAGGGATATATTCAAGCTTTTCGCACTCCTCGGATATTTTATTTATAACAAGGAGCGCACGCAGATTTTCCATCTTGCAGTCATCGTCAAACACTACCTTTACGACCGTAAGCTCGCCGCCGGAAACATTATTCGGCGTGTTCGGAACATTCTTTGCCGCCGCCGCAGCCGCCTTGGGTGCAGACGTATCCTGCTGTGCCGCAGGAGCAGGCGCACCGCCCTTTAGCACCTGTACAAAATCTTCTATCTTAGACATCTGTCCGCCAAAATCGGTAGGAGTATACTCGTCCTCCTGTATAAGTTCTATCTCCGCTTTCAACAGGTCGGAAGAAGTGAACAGCAGGTCGTAAAGACCCTTCATATCGCCGATCACCGGACTTTCCTCTCTGATTATGAAAAACATATCCTCGATAATATGTGCAAGCTTTGACATATTATCAAGTCCCATCATGGCAGACGAACCCTTGATGGTGTGCATTATGCGGAAAATCTCATTGATCTCCTCGGAAGAAAATCCGTCCTCATTTTCAGTTTTCATAAGTATCTGATCAAGCTGTTCCAGCAGGGAAGTTGTTTCAAAGATATACATATCCACCATTGATTCCATGCCGGCCTCAAATTTTGCCATAAAAAGCACCTACCTATTCTTTATTGCCAAATTTAATTGCTGTATAAATTTCGCTCCGCCATATTTATACGGAGGTTAGGATAATGCCGCCGG
>CASFZT010000176.1 GCA_949299215.1 uncultured Ruminococcus sp. | reverse complement strand
GATGTGCCGTTCGCAATTGCAGATGCAACAACGTTGACAGAGGCAGGCTATGTTGGTGATGACGTTGAAAATGTGCTTGTACGACTTCTTCAGGCTGCAAACTTTGATGTTGAAGCTGCAGAGCGAGGAATTATATATATAGATGAAATAGATAAAATTTCCAGAAAATCAGAGAACACATCTATAACTCGTGATGTAAGCGGTGAGGGTGTCCAGCAGGCATTGCTTAAAATTATTGAGGGTACGATATCAAACGTTCCTCCGCAGGGTGGAAGAAAGCATCCTAATCAGGAATTTATCCATGTCGATACAAAGAATATTCTTTTTATCTGCGGCGGTGCATTTGATGGCTTGGATAAAATTATCCAGAAGCGCACAGAATCCTCTTCTCTTGGTTTTGCATCTGAAATAAAGACCAAAAAGGAAAAATCCAAGGGTATTTATAAAAATGTCGTGGCACATGATCTGGTTAAATACGGAATCGTTCCTGAGCTTGTAGGACGTTTGCCGGTTATCACAGTTCTTGATGAGCTTGATGAAAATGATTTGATAAAAATATTGAAAGAGCCTAAAAATGCTCTTGTAAAGCAGTATAAGAAGCTGTTTAAGCTGGACAATATTGAACTCAGATTTGATGATGACGCTCTTGAAGAAATTGCCAAAAAAGCGATTGATCAGGAAACAGGAGCAAGAGGTCTACGGTCTATAGTTGAAAAGATACTTATGCCTGTGATGTTTGATGCGCCGTCACATCCGGAGATAGCGACTGTTACCATTACAAAAGCTTGTGTAACGGGCGAAGGAAAGCCGTTAATCGCAGAGCGCACAAAAACTTCTTCTAAAAAATAAAAAAGTGAAATTATTTTGAAAAATGCCGTTTTTTGATGAAAAAATGAAAAAAACGGCGTTTTTTTCATGTATATCCTTGGTTTTTGAATGAAAAAGGGGACTTTAATGCAATAAATACGGAATATAGGTGATAAAATCTAAAAAATATATATAAAATTGTTACTTGCAAAAAAAACGGTTTTCATATATAATGTATATGTATTGGTGTTGATGAAGAACGCTGTTGGGGTGTTTATGAAAAGAAGAAAAATGAATTAATTCTTTTTCAAATATTCATTTTCGGGATACCGCTGAAGTCCGAAAATGTGTCTGTATATTTTCAGCGGAGAAAAGAGGCTTAAAATGAGAACAAAAGCAGTTGAAACAACAATGCCTATGCTGGCTATGCGTGGACTTGTGGTTTTTCCTAAAGTTGTTATGCATTTTGATGTTTCAAGAGAACGTTCCGAAACAGCCTTAAAGGCTGCTTTAAGTGACAATAAACTTATATTTTTGACGGCACAAAAGGATAATTTGGTTGAAGAACCGCAGTTTAAAGATGTATATCAAGTAGGTGTAGTAGCCGAGATCCGACAGGTTCTTAAAACACCGGATAACATAACGCGTGTGCTCGTTGAGGGACTGTACAGGGCAAAGCTTGTAAATATCAGACAGTTTGAGCCATACCTCATTGCAGATGTCAAGCAGATGACAAATTGTATAACCGGAAAGGCTGATGCTGCCGAATATGAAGCAGTTGTTCGTGCGATAAAAAGTGTTTTTGAACAATATTGCAGATATGTACCGAGAATGCCCGATGAGCTTGTAATGGCTATTCTTGAAGAAAGAGATCCCACAAAGCTTTTTGAAGCGATCACTTATAATATATCTTTGCCCGTTGAGGATAAGCAGGCTCTTTTGGAAGAAAATTACCTTATTTCACGTTTGGGTATGCTTCTTGCGATGCTTTCAAGAGAAACAGAAGTTCTTGATATTGAAAGAAATATCCAAAATAAAGTTCATGAGCAGATGGAGAACGGTCAGAGAGAGTATTTTCTCAGAGAGCAGATGAAGGCTATTTCATCAATGCTTGGTGACGATGAAAATTATCAGGATGAGCTTGAAGAATACGCAAAGAAAATTGAAAGCCTTATGCTTGAGCCTGAAATTGAAGAAAAGCTTATGAGAGAGGTAGACAGACTTTCAAAAATGTCATCTTCATCACAGGAAGCTTTTGTTGTAAGAAATTATCTTGATACTGTTCTTGAGTTGCCTTGGAAGACTTCTACTAAAGATAAGACAGATGTTAAAAAGGCAAGAGCTTTACTTGACAGAGAACATTACGGACTTGAAAAGGTTAAGGATCGTATTGTCGAAAATATTGCTGTGCGTGCATTGCAGCCCAATTTAAAGGGACAGATAATATGCTTGGTAGGTCCTCCAGGTGTCGGAAAAACATCAATAGGCAAATCCATTGCAAAGGCACTTGGAAGAAAATATGCCCGTGTATCATTGGGCGGAATCAGAGATGAATCCGATATAAGAGGTCATAGAAAAACATATGTCGGTGCAATGGCCGGACGTATTATCAACGCACTTAAGCTTGCAGGCAGCAATAATCCGCTTATATTGCTCGATGAGATCGATAAAATGTCCAAGGATATGAGAGGGGACCCGTCATCTGCAATGCTTGAAGTTCTTGACAGTGAGCAGAACAGCAACTTCAGAGATCATTTTATAGAGGTTCCTTTTGATTTAAGCAATGTGCTTTTTGTTACAACTGCAAATACTACACAAACGATTGATCCGCCTCTGCTTGACAGAATGGAAGTAATTGAACTTACGAGTTATACCCGTGAGGAGAAATTCCATATAGCCAAAAAGCATCTTGTGCCTAAACAGCTTAGTGCAAACGGTTTGAAAACTTCTATGCTTAAAATAGCTGACAGTGCGATCTATGTGCTTATTGATAACTATACAAAAGAGGCTGGAGTTCGTTCACTTGAAAGATTGATAGCGTCACTTTGCAGAAAGGCTGCTAAGGAAATTGTTGCGGATAATGTTAAAAAAGTAAATATTACGGCACACAATATTGAAAAATATTTGGGTGTGAAAAAATATTTGGATGATGATTTTTCCAAAAAGGACGAAATAGGCGTTGTTAACGGTCTTGCATGGACTTCCGTTGGCGGTGTTATTATGCCGCTTGAGGTTTCTGTTTTTGACGGAAAGGGAAATGTTGAAACTACCGGTTCTTTGGGCGATGTTATGAAAGAAAGTGCAAAGATAGCAGTAAGCTATGTTCGCTCGGTTGCCGATAATTACGGTATAGATAAAAATTTCTATAAGGAAAAGGATATACATATCCATGCACCGGAGGGAGCAACTCCGAAGGACGGTCCGTCTGCCGGTGTGACAATGACGACAGCGCTTATTTCAGCATTGTCTGAAGTTCCTGTGCGTCATGATATTGCCATGACAGGAGAGATAACTCTGCACGGAAAGGTACTTGCCATAGGCGGTTTACGTGAAAAAACCATGGCGGCTTATAAAGCAGGCATGAAAACGGTGATAATCCCTAAGTCCAATAAGGGAGATCTTGAAGAAGTTGATTCCGTTGTCAAGGAAAATATAAAATTTATATATGCCGAAACATTGACGGATGTGCTGGATAATGCGCTTATTAAAAAGCCTGTTCCGAGCAACGGAGGAAATAAGAAGATAAATATTCCTTTACAAAATGATAGTTCTTCCGATGAAAACACCTTGCGGTCATAAAAGGAGATAAACGGCATGAATTTTAATAAGGCTGAGTTTTATGCGTCATATGGAGAGTATAAGCAGCTTCCTCCTGCGGAAAAGCTTGAAATTGCTTTTGCAGGACGTTCAAATGTAGGAAAATCTTCATTGATAAATAAGATTTTTAACAGAAAAAATCTTGCAAGAGTGTCTTCTGTACCGGGTAAGACGGCGACAGTTAATTTTTATAAGCTTGATAATATTTTCCTGACCGATCTTCCCGGATATGGATATGCCAAAATAGCCAAAAGTGATAAAATGCGCTGGTCTGAGCTTATTGAAGGCTATCTTAT